>JASJAN010000007.1 GCA_030066985.1 Desulfobacterales bacterium | reverse complement strand
TTCCATTTCTAATCCTGCGGGTTCATCGCCAAACACCTATTCGTGTTCACCTTAAAGGTGTCACAATATCATGCATACGATAATCGGCGTCCCAATCAAGGTTTCGGCCTCATCATTGGGCCATGCGATATTCCGGGTTACGCACAAGTTGGATATTCCTCCCGATACGGGGTTTGGTTTTTTAAAACATAATATGCATACCGCAGGATCTTGTGGGCGGTTGCTACAATGGCCTTTTGATATCCTGCACGGACAATCCGCTTACGATAAAAAATGTTTAAACGGGATTTTTTCATTCTGGGTATCACTTGGGCGGCCTCAACAAGGGCAGTTCGTAGATACGGGGAACCCTGCTTGGTGATTCGTCCAGTTCTGCTTTTGTCGGCACTGGCATCCAAGCAAGGCACCAGCCCGGCATAGGAAGCCAGGTTTCGATAAGATGGAAAACGCGATATATCCTCAATTTCGGCAATGATGAACATCGCAGTTAGCGACCCGATTCCAGGAATCGTCATCAACAGTTTAGCCATCGGATCTTTGTCTGCCAGATTCTTAATGCGTTTGGTCAGCGGCTCGATCTGTTTTGTAAGCTGACCGTAAAGTGTCAGATAGCATTTGAGTTGTTGTCGGTGGTAGATTGGAAGATCAATCTCTTTAAGGTACTTCATGCCTTTGACCCCGAACAGGTCACTTACCGCAACAGAGATGTTATTTTTCATCAGCAGCATATGGATGCGGTTTTTCATACGGGTGGCATCGTTAACCAGCCGCCGTCGATGTCTGAGTAGTTCTTTGAGCTTTCGGGTTTTTAGGCTGCACACATACACCGTAGCGATCAGGTCGGCTCTGAGCAGCTGGGCCAGCATATGAGAGTCCACTTTGTCATTTTTGATCTTGGCCGAAGCAATGGCTTTGGTCTTTAAAGGGTTGGAGATGACCACATCGAAATTATTGGCTTTTAAAAGATCGTAGAGCCAGTGCCAGGAGCACATCGATTCAATGACGATTTTGGTAGGCTCGCCCAAATTAAAAAAATAGTCTAAGATTTTCTCTGGGTTGTTTGGAAAATTGCGCCTGAACACAACTTTACCGCTGCCATTAACGGTGGTGATAAAAGATGTTTTCTTGTGTAGATCAATTCCGGTATAATACATTTTGGCTACCTCCTTTCTAATTTATTCTCCTGGGGATTCATTGTATCACCGAATCCCCTTGGAGGCAGCTTTTTCATATGATCAAGGTTTTTAGTGGGCTAATATTTACAGAGTTGTTGGAGTACTCCAATATTTTTTATAGACTATCAACCGGCACTACAGCCGATTCAAGTTTTTCTTTGGAAGTAAAGGCGTTTGAATACTTTTTGGCAATTTCGCTGGAAGGATAGTTCCCAATGCGAACTGTATGCCAGTTCCGCTTTTTAGAGTCCGCAAAGATGATAATCTGGGCATCGTAACCTTTCCTTTTCAATAAGCCCTTAATCCTTTCCGCATTAGTTTTATTTAGAAATGCACCCACCTGAACCGAGTGGGTCATTTTGGAACCTACATGAGCTTCTTCGGCTGCTTTTTGTGGTTGAGAAAACTTGAGACCTGCTATTCTTACTGATTTGTGCGAGGCTGTTGAATTATTAGCAACATTAGGAATAGTTTCTCGTTTCCAAGATCGAGAATCTAATTTAAATAATTCCGGGGGCTCTTGTTGAACTGTTGAAACTTGAATTGGTTTTTTGAATTTTAATTCATTATTTGAACTAATAAACTTTGTTAAATATACGCCAGCCAAAAAAAGAATGACGCAACTACCAGCTATGATCAATTTTGACTGATTCTCTGCCAAATAATTAAGCCATCTATTACCATTTGCCTTGCCAGGCAATTGACTTAACGCAGCTTTAGCAGTGTCTCCTGTAATCCTTCTTTGACTGTAGCTGAATGAAGTTGAGAGTACTTTGTCACATGCAATATTGATTAATTGTGGAATGCCACTGGAATATCTAAAAATTTGACGAAAAACAGATTGATCAAACTGAACCAAAGTCGATTGGGATGCAATCTTTAGGCGGTGGAGAATATATTTTTCGGTCTCAAAATATGTTAGTGGATTAATGCAATAGTTAACCGATATTCGCTGACCAATCTGCCTGAGTTCATAAGAGTTTAGCATCTCTGTTAGACCGGGTTGACCAACCAATACAATTTGCAAAAGCTTATCTCGGTTGGTTTCAAGGTTTGAGAGCAGTCTAATCTGTTCTATAGCGTCTTTTTCAAGTTTTTGAGCCTCATCAATAAAAAGGACAACTCTTTTTCCACTAACCTTTTTTCTAATCAGGAATGAATAAAAATCATTCAGAAGATATTTGCCATTGCGTTCACCATCGCCTATCTTAAATTTTTCGCTGATTTTCCTGTATAATTGATTTGAACTTAATAGGGGGTTAGAAATATAAGCAGCTTCGATTTTTTCAGCTAAACTTGCGATTAACATCATACAGGTAAGTGTTTTGCCAACACCTGTTTTTCCGGTTATTGAAATAAAACCTTCTCCTTCCAAAATACCATATTTCAAATGGGCTAAAGCCTCTTCATGACCCGAGCTTAAATAAAAATAAGCGGGACTTGGGGCAAGGTTAAATGGATTTTCCCTTAATCTAAAATACTGTTTGTACATAAAGTTATATCGCTCGATGTTGTTATTGTTTGATAGGAAATAATGCGTTAAGCAGATAGTTGTCAAAATTCAATTTGATAAAAATTAAATACCTTTAGAACAAAATTTCGTCAAATCATTTATAATTCATCGCTTACATCAGGCATGTTTGCAAAAAAGGTATCAAAAAGCCTAACCAATTTATAAGTTTATAGAAATAAAGGCGGGGTTGAAGTAAGAAAGGAAATAATATTTTATATTTTTCTTGGTTCAAAAGACGAGATTTTCATATATCTTACCTGAAAATTAATTATCCCCAGATACAGATACATTGAGAGAAACACAACTATCGCAATTTTACATATATCAAACAAGTATCACAAGGTTTTTCAGGATTTCAAAAGTACTGATATGTTGGAAATAACCAAATTTAAAAGGCAGAGCCATCGCTGACTCTGCCCATAATACCCGCTATGAAAGCTCGGAGACAATTTTGCGGTATTCGTTCTCCGGAAAAGCGGACAGCGTTTCGGTTCTGATTCCTCGGTATGGAATTGATACTTAATCGTCTGATTGAGATTCGAGAGAAGGTGGATGAGAAGTCAGCGACTGGGTTAATAGGTAAGCGGCCTGCAGTGCTTCGGTCGGGCACAGCTCAAAACATTCTTTGCAATCCCAGCATTCCTTGGCAGCGACTTCCGGGATAAAACTGATTTCTTTGCGTATGCCCCGGTCAATAAAGCCGACTGCCTTCTTTTTTTTGACTTCATTGCAGTACCGCACGCATAGCCCGCAATGAATGCAAAATGAGGATTCTTTCTCAAAACGGTCTCGGTCAGCGCCGTACTCCTCACCATAAGCCATCAGTTCCGGTGAATCAGGGGCATGCGCCAGTTGCAGCTCCAGGATCATTTTGCGAATTTTATCGATTTTTTCCGATCGGGTAGTGACAATCAGATTTTCTTCCACGGTGTAAACGCAGGATACGACGTGTTTTGACCAGTCGCCCACCTGGACCTTTACAATGCACAGGCGGCACGCTCCGAAGGGTTCCAACTTTTCGTGATGGCATAGTGTCGGTATGGATATACCTTCACTCTGGGCGGCTTCCAGAACGGTCATACCTTCGCTGGCCTTGACCTCTTTTCCATCGATCGTTACAAGAATCTCACTCATTTTGCTTTGCTCCTTCGGGCTATCGTTCTTTCTTCTTCAGGAATCGGCGGCGGAACCGGCGCGCCTGAAATCTTATCCACCGCAGCGAAGCGTGAGGGGCAAACCTCAAAGCAGGTTCCGCACTTGGTGCATATCTCCTGGTCAATGATATGAATCTTTCTCTTGGCACCGTCAATCGCGTCGACCGGGCACTTCCGGAAGCAGATCATACAGGCCTGGCACTTTTGCGGGTCAATATGATAGGTGATCAGCTCCTTGCAGGACAATGCCGGGCACCGTTTCTCCTTGATGTGGGTTTCATACTCGTCTCTGAAATAGCGCACCGTGCTCAAAAATGGGTTGGGCGCACTGGTACCCAAAGCACACAGGGAGGCCTCCCTGGCGGTCTCGGAAAGCTCCTCTAAAAGCTCGATATCGCCATCTTCTCCCTTGCCTTCGGTGATATTCGTCAGTACCTTCAGCATCTGTCGCAGCCCTTCGCGGCAGGGGACACATTTACCGCAGGATTCATCCGTAAGAAAGTCGATGAAGTAGCGGGCAACATCCACCATGCAGGTATCTTCATCCATGACGATCATCCCGCCGGAACCCATCATCGAGCCGGCCTTGGTGAGTTCATCAAAGCCTACTTCTAAATCCAGCAGATCCTCCGGAATACACCCGCCGGACGGCCCGCCGGTCTGCACGGCTTTGAACTTCTTGCCCCCGGGAATTCCACCGCCGATGTTGTAGATAATATCTTTGAGGGTCATGCCCATGGGCACTTCCACCAGGCCGGTGTTGGTTATCTTGCCGACCAGGGAGAAAATTTTGGTGCCCTTGCTTCCATCAGTTCCAAATTGCGCAAACCAATCAGCGCCTTGATTGATAATCAGGGGCACATTGGCCCAGGTCTCAACATTATTCAAAACGCTTGGGTTGTCCCAGACGCCTTTAACAGCCGTGTGAATGTATTTGGGGCGGGGCTCTCCGGCCCGGCCTTCCAAAGCCGTCATCAACGCACTCGATTCACCACAGACAAAAGCGCCGGCACCTCTGTGCACAATCACATTAAAATCAAAGCCCGAGCCCAGGATGTTTTTTCCCAGAAAACCATATTCCTCGGCCTGCTGAATGGCAATGGCCAGATTCTCCACCGCCAACGGGTATTCCTGTCGAACGTAAACATAGCCCTCCCGGCAGCCGATGGCAAAAGCACCGATCATCAATCCTTCGAGGACCGAGTGAGGGTTGCCCTCCAGCAGGCTGCGGTCCATATATGCGCCGGGGTCGCCCTCATCGGCATTGACGATCACATATTTGACATCGCCGGGGGCGTTGCGCGATTCGGCCCACTTGCGTCCGGCGGGAAAACCGCCGCCACCCCTTCCTCTCAGATTGGATTTTGTAACTTCCGCCAATACCTGGTCGGGGCTCATCTGGAAAAGCGCTTTTTCCAGGGCGGAATAACCGCCGATGGCCAGATAGTCATCGATGCTTTTCGGATCGATACTGCCGTTGGAGCCGAAAACAAGCCGCTCCTGATGCTTGTAAAAGGGAATATCGGATTCGTGCGTTATCTGCTCCTTGGTATCGGGATCGGTATAGAGCAGACGCTCTACGACCCCATCACCATTAGCCGCATGAGAAACAATGTCCGGAGCATCTTCCGGTGTTATCTGGAAATAAGCGCTTTTTTCGGGGTGATTGACGATAATGGGCCCCCGCTCGCAAAACCCATGGCAGCCGGTTTTGCGGATGGTCACCTTGTCGCCCAAAGCCTTTTTTTCAATTTCGGCTTCAATGCTGGCCGCGACCTCTGAGCTGCCGGTGGCCTGGCAGGCAGATCCGGAACACAGCGTAATACACGGTTTTTTAGGATCCCTGCCGGACAGGATGCTCTTCCTTAATTTTTTCAATTCGGATGCTGACTTTAACCGCGTCATAATTCTTCCTTACTCGTAGCTTTTTAACACGTCGGCTGTCTCGCCAGGTGCGACCTTTCCGTGGGTCTTTCCATCGATTTCCACCACCGGTCCCAATGCACAACAGCCGAGACAGTTCACCGTTTCCAGGCTGAATTTCAGATCCAGGTCGGTTTCGCCCGGTTTAATTCCGGTCAGGTCCTGCACCGTGTCGAGAACACGGGGCGCCCCGCGAACATGACAGGCGGTACCCATACAGATGTGAATTTCATGACGCCCTTTGGGAACCAGACTAAATGCTTTATAAAAGGTCGCAATGTGCTGTATGCGGGCCAATGAAACCTTCAGTTTCTCGCTTACCCGCTCCAGTGCTTCTTGCGGGAGCCAGTGATTTTCGGCCTGAAGATCCAGCAATACTTGAATCAGCGCACTGGCCTCACCCTGATGCTTGTCAATGATCTGATCAACCCTCTCGATATCCATGTTCGTATCCCTAATTTTTGATTACCTGATTCTATGTCTTAGCGCAGCGCATAGCGCTTCTGGTTTTCATCGAACCGCACCATTCCATGCCGGGTCGAGGTGTTCATATGCCTCGATATATCAGATGGATTAAGACCGAGTTTTTCAGACATTTCTCCGGTTGAAAGGGGCTGCTCCCGCAGGAGCATGACAATCTGACTGACGACTAGTTTATCCAAAATCAATTCTTCAAATAGCCGGTTAAATCTATCACTGGCAAAAAAATCCATGTACGCTTCTTCCGATTTATGCGGCACCCGCAACCGTTCTCTTTCCACCAGCTTGATGTAGGGAACCAACTTCGTGATGGCTTCCAATTTAAATTTTAAAATATCGCGGTCGATTCCCTCGGCTTTACCGAGCGGTCCGAATTCTTCGGCATTTTTGCAGAATTTGTTGATTAGATCGGCCAGAATGAGCCCATCACCGGAAGTCATAAATTCGATTCTTAACCGGTCCGGATTCAGACCGATATGCTCCATAATTTTTTTAAACATCAGCACATTGCCCAGGGCGTCATAATTGCCGTGGGTGATATAATTGCATTCATTGAGGCGGCAGCCCCCAATAAACACTGCGTCGGCGCCTTTTGAAAAGGCTCTCACAATGTGCTCCAGGTCGACTCTGCCGGAACACATGACACGGATAAGCCGCATGTTGGTCGAATATTGTAGTCTGGAAACTCCAGCCATGTCAGCAGCGCCGTACGCTCACCAGTGGCATACGAAACCCAGTACTTTGGGTTTGAATGTAAACTCGGTGCTCATTCGTTTTTACTCCTTGTCACTATTCCCGGTTGAGCCCGTTACCCGTTGGCCCGTTGAGCCCGTTTGTTCGTGTCATCATACGATCTTTATCTTTAACCGGCCAAACGCGGTAACGTAGGACCGGCAGACCCATATTTAGATTTCTATATCCGAAAATGCCGTATCAATCTGGCACATAATTTCTTCATCGGTAAAATGTTTCAGATATATCGCATTCGTGGGGCACTTGGCATTGCAGACCCCGTCGCCCTTGCAGAGGACCGGATTCACAATGGCCTTTCGGCCCTGGGGTGTCTCATGAAATTGGATCGCACCATAGTCACAGGCGGTGATGCAGGCCCCGCAGGATACGCAATCGCTTTCAATAACCGCGCAAACGGAACCGGAGACTGTAACGGTATCACGGGAAAGCAAAGTTAAGGCCCGACTGGCAGCCCCGTATGCCTGGTTAATCGTTTCCGGAATGAGTTTTGGATAGTGGGCCGTACCGCAGAGAAAAACACCTTCAGTACCGAACTCAACCGGTCTCAATTTGACATGGGCTTCTTTGAAAAATTCATCCGCCCCCAGTGTGACTTTGAATAATTGAGCGATTTCCCTGTTTCCTTCCGGGGGAATCACCGCCGCCGCAAGCGACACGACATCGGCATCAACGGCCAGCTTTTTACCGAGGATGGAATCGCTTACCGCCACCCTTAAAACGGGCCGGCCTTCGGCCTGCAAAGCTTCAACCTGGGGCGCATCATCCGCTTCGAAGCGGATAAACTTGACATCGTTTTCAGACGCATCACGGTAATAATCTTCAGCCATTCCATAGGTTCGAATGTCCCGAAAGAGAATGTAGATATCCATTTGGGGATTAATTTCTTTCAGTTTGAGGGCGTTTTTAATTGACTGGTTGCAGCAGATGCGCGCGCAGTAATTGCGGTCTTCATTCCGGCAGCCGACACACTGGATCATCACCAGGCTCTGGGCGCCCAGCAGACTTTCATCTCCCTGGCTGATCCGCTGCTCCAGCTCGAGGTTGGTCAATACCTGTTCATTTTCCCCGTACAGGTACTCAGTGGGTTGATACGCCTGGGCACCTACTGCGATCACAGTGGCGCCGTGCTTAATCTCGGATGGCCCTCTTTCAGATTTAACCTTGGTAACAAAATTGCCGACGTACCCGGTCGCTTCGGTGATGGTGCATTCCGTATATACATGCACGGAGGGATGCTGATAAACGCTTTGCGCCAGATCACCGACATGGGCCTGGACATCCATACCGTCCAAAGTGTAGTGGATGTTTCTAGCGATTCCGCCCAGATCTGATTCTTTTTCCAGCAGGTGAACCTCGTGCCCCTGATTGGCGATAGATAGTGCACAGGTCATGCCGGCGATGCCGCCGCCGACGACCAGTGCCGCCTTGTTCACCGGCAGATCAATTTCCTTCAGGGGGTCCAGCAGGCTGGCACGTGCCACCGACATGCGGGTGATGTCTTTGGCCTTTTCGGTGGCGTCTTCCTTTTCGCGGGCGTGAACCCAGGAGCAGTGCTCTCTGATATTGGCCATTTCGAAGTAATACTGGTTGATACCCCCCTCCCGCAGTGTATCGCGGAACAATGGTTCCAGGGTTCTGGGGGAACAGGCGGCCACCACCACCCGATTGAGATTTTCTTCCTTGATGGTCTCCGTTATTGAATCAGCCGAGTCGGTGGCACAGGAAAACAGCTGTTCGGTCGCATAAACAACGTTAGGCAACGTCTTGCAATGTTCCACCACCGAAGGAACATCGACCACTTTGCCGATATTGGCGCCGCAATGACATACAAAAACACCGATCCGGGGCTCTTCTGCGGATACATCTTTTTCGGGTGGATAGGTTCTTTCGGTGTTCAGATTCCAGCGTCGGTAATTCAGAAATTCACCGCACTGGGCACCGGCGCCGCTGGCGGAAAATACCGATTCCGGTATATCCATGGGGCCCTGAAAGGCACCGCTCACAAAGATCCCGGAGCCAGTTGTCTCCATGGGATTGGTGGACTCGGCCTTGCAAAATCCATGTGAGGTAAGATCAATCCCGAATTTAGCGGCCAGACTTTCATACTCCGCCGGCGGATTCAACCCCACCGATAATACCACCATATCGAATTCTTCCTCGATAACACCCTGATCGGCGGTGGCATATTTAACAATGACGTTTTTGGTTTCCGGATCCTCTCCGGCGATGGCGGCATAGCTTCTGATGAACCGTGTCCCGGAGAGCTGCTCGGTTCTTTGAAAAAAGGTTTCAAAATCTTTGCCGTGGGAGCGGATATCGTTATGAAATACGGTACACTCCGCCTCGACATCATGATCTTTGGTTAATATGACCTGTTTTTGCGTATAGGTGCAGCACACCGACGAGCAGTAACTGTTATCTCCGGGGGTCACCTTGCGGGAGCCGATGCATTGAATCCAGGCAATTTTATGAGGATGCTTCTGGTCGGACGCCCGCAGGATTTCACCTTCGTAAGGCCCGGTGGCGCATAACAACCGTTCAAAGTCCATACTGGTGACGACATTCGCCAACCTGCCGTAGCCGTATTCATCTTTGACCGAAGGATCATAGGGCTCTAACCCAGTCGACAGGATAACCGCTCCGACATGTAAATCGAATTTCTCCGGTTTTTGCTGAAAATCGATGGCGTCGACTTTACAGACGTTTTCACAGATGCGGCATTTCTTTTCTTTAAGATATAAACAGCTATCATCGATATAGGTCACCAGGGGGATGGCCTGGGAAAAGTAAATATGGACGGCCTTATTCTGGGATATTTCCTGATTAAACACATCCGGGCATTCGACCGGGCAGTATTCGACACAGGTGGTACATCCCGTGCATTTTTCCTCGATAACGTATCTGGGTTGTCTGGTCAGGGAGACCTTAAAGTCCCCTGCCTCGCCCTCGATACCGTCCACTTCAGAAAGGGTAAAAATCTCTATGTTTGGATGCCGGCCGACCTCGACCAGTTTGGGTGAGAGAATTCACATCGAACAGTCATTGGTCGGAAAAGTCTTGTCCAGCTGGGCCATATGGCCGCCGATGGCCGGTCCTTTTTCAATCAGATAAACCTTGAAACCGGCGGTGGCAAGATCCAGCGAGGCTTGAATGCCGCTGATGCCGCCGCCGACAACCATGACGTCGCCAAAATTCTTGTCTGCCAGTTCCTTGCTGAGCTGTTGAAGCTCTTCTTCAATCTGTACTTCTTTTTCCACTTTCAATCACCTCTTAAGGTTTATAGGGTATGTTACCCCGCTTATTTCACGAGTCGGAGGGTTAAATCGCTTCTGCAATTATTTCGGTAATGTCTTTGATCACTAAGCTTTCCTGGTCTTCGAGAGTTAAGCAGCTTTCCTCGAAATGGGTAATGCAGTACGGGCATGAAGTCGCCAGCACTTCGGCACCGACTTCCATGGCTTGTGCAATTCTGAAATCCGAGAATCTTTCACCTTTCATGGTTTCCATCCAGATCCGGCCACCGCCGCCGCCGCAGCACAGACTGGTTGCGCGCGACTCTGACATTTCGCTGAACTCCAACCCGGGTGTCTTTTTCAAAACCTCCCGGGGTTCCTCATAGATGCCGTTGTGGCGGCCCAGATAACAGGGGTCATGATACGTCACTTTCTTGCCATACGCTTTGCCGAGCTCGAGCCGGCCTTCCTGGATCAGTTCGGATAAATACTGGGTGATGTGAACGATTTCAAAGTTCACCATGAATTCGGGATACTCATTTTTAAACGTATGGTAGCAATGCGGGGAGGATACCAGAACTTTTTTGACACCGTTATCGACAAAGGTTTTGATGTTTTCTTTGGCCAGGCGCCTGAACAATTCTTCATCACCGGCTTTGCGGATGCTTTCGCCACAGCAGTTTTCCTTGGTACCCAGAATACCGTAATCCACACCGGCCTTGTTCAGAATCTTGGCGGTTGCCGCAGCAACCTTTTTTAATCTGGGGTCATAGCTCAGGTAGCAGCCGGAAAAGTATAAGACCTCCATTTCCTCGTTGAAGGTCTTGACCGACAGACCTTCCGTCCATTTGGTCCGGTCTTCCCGCTTTTCATTCAGTGGGTTGCCTTCGCCCGTCAAACTGGCGCTCACGCCCCGGATGGGCTTGGCAGTCGTTGGAAAGACGCCGTATTCGGTAGCAATGCGACGCAGGGCGACGCCGGATTCTATCTGGCGGACGTCACGGGGGCACTGCTGCGGGCAGCTGCCGCAGGTCGAACAAAGCCAGATATCGTCACTTTCAATATCGGTCATGCCGAAGGAAGCCTCGCGCACGATTTTGCGCATGCTAAAGGTTCGGACCCGGTTCCAGGGACAGACCACATCACATAGTCCGCACTGATAGCAGCGCTTAAAGGCTTCACCACCGTTTTCTTTTACGACATCAACAATCTCTTTATAGTCGGCTACATTTTCCACAGTATGAATTCTTTCTTTTTTGTTATTAACATACGGTTCAAAGGTTCAGCGTTCACCGTTCAGGGTTGCGCTGATGTCAAATGCCTTGAAACCCTGAACAGTGAACCCAGAACCTATACTTTCTTTTTCATCCGGGCCAGCGTGTCCATCAACTTATCCATGCCAAATTTATCGGCCAGTGATTCCAGTCCGACTTCCAGCTCCTCCTTTTCTTCCTCTTCATCGACTTCCACTTCTCTCTCTTCCAGCACCAGCGCATCGGCCGTGCACCACTTCACGCACAAGGGCTCATCTTCGCCTTCACACATGTCACATTTCAAAGGCAGTCCGGAGTCAGGTTCTTTAAAATCCTCTCTGGATGGGCAGGATGCACGACAGAAGGCACACTCGTCGTATTCTTTGCCGTCGATCGTGTATTTGTCTCTGCCGGCGCACTCAGCCGGAGCATAATCCCCTGCATAGACCGGGACATATTGGTCTTTATACGGTTCGCAGATCACCCGAATGCGCGCCCGGGCCGGATTATTGCTGCTGTACTTGGGCTCCGCATGATAGGCGGAACAGATGACCTCGCATGCCCGGCAGCCATGGCATTTATCAACATTAATTTTGATTGTTTTAACAATTTTCTTCTTTTTTTCAGCCGTCACGGTTTTGGTCTCCTTCGCTTTCTACTCTTTTCCCGCCGTTGTCTCTTCGGCAGGCGCATCTTCTTCACCATCGATCAGAATTCCCCTCGCTAGAAATTCTTCACCCACGTAATCCAGACCCAGGTCATACAAAGATGCCAGGGTGGGGATGCCTTCTTTATTCCAGCCCTTCATTTCGTAGTACGCATCCAGAAGCTCGGCTTCGAGTTCGGGAAATCTCTTTTTCCAGTGATCCGCTGGCGGCGCGTCATCTTTTCTGCGCATGCCGCGCCGGATATTAATGGCCCTGACCAAGGTTCGGTACCTTCTGGTGGCCTTTGTCAGTTTTTCTTCGTCCATTTCGATCCCGGCGCCGTAAGTGATAAATTTCGGATAATTATGGATGTGATACGGCGGCTTCAGATGAAATGATGACAAGCCGGCGCACATGCCGAGGGCATCATCGATGTAGTGCATGCGCTCCATCCAGTCGACGATATCGCAGACCATGGGCACGGTCGGGTAAAAGGGCATCGAGTTTTCCCCGCGCGGTTCCCAGTCAAGGAAATACTGCTTGAACTTATCATCCGGAACCTGGAACCAGTCCTTGACGAACTTTTCGCGGTGCTCGCGCTTGGGAAAAGGCGCCTGGGGAAACTGCCCTTCAATCTGGGTCACGTTCATTTTCTCGCCGGTGCAGTACATCAGAAAATAAATCGGATTGAGCATACCCAGTTTGAGCGGCAGCTGCTCATGTTTTTTGATGCAATTGTGGGCGTATTCTTCCGCGCCGTTGCCGATCTCTTTGGCGGCCCAGTACGTGCCGTCTGCCAGCTGATCGCCGATCCCTTCGCGATTCACAATCAGGTCAAGCAAATAGTAAAATTTTTCATCGTTGTCTTCCGGCAGGTCCGGCAGGTCCTTGTCGGTTAAAATGCCGTTTTCATAGAGCTCGAGCGCAAAAGCCATGACCTGGGGCGTTGAGTAGCCGTCCAGGCCGTATTCGGTCGCCTTTTGAGCAATCCTCAAACCGAATTCCAGATTTGAATATGCCGCCATGGTATACGTCAGTTTCGAAAAACATTTCATCATATAGGTCGGAAGCCCCGGCAGGTTGAGGGTGGCAGCGCATTTCATCGGACAGTTATAGCAGCTAATCAGCCGGGTACGCGCCGAATGCAGCGTTTCGGTAAATTCTTGAGCGTGTTCTTCGGTCCAGAAATCTTTTCGGCGTTCGCGGGCATTGCCCCAGACAAAGTTTTCGGTATGCCACTTTTCGTCATGGATGGCCATCTCTTGCGGTGACCCCAGCACGGATAAAATGGGAATTACCCCCGGAATCGGGTTGTCCTCGCGCCATTTAATATAATCCATTACTTCCTGGCACTGTTCGAGGTATTCCATCGGCTTTGCAACCGTGACGTCTCCGGTACCGCGCACAACGATGGCTTTTACCCCTTTATCACCCATAACGGCACCGATACCGCCGCGACTGGCACTGGATCTGCCCTGTTCAATTGACGCATAAAACACCCGGTTTTCACCGGCCAGGCCGATGGCCGCCACCTCGGCTTTGGGTTCATCCAACTCCTGCCGGAGGAGCTGGGCGGTTTCATTGGAGCCTTTGCCCGCCAGATGAGAGGCATCTCGAATCTCGACCTTGTCATTTTTGATCCATATGTAGACCAGCTTGGCGGATTTCCCGCGTAGGATTATTTTGTCAAAACCGGCATGCTTCAATTCCGGAGCCCAGAATCCCCCCATCATCGAAAAGGCCATCAGCTTGGTCTGAGGAGAAATGGTCGTCACAATGGTGCGGTTACATCCGGTAGCCGGAGTGCCACATAAAAGACCGGCGGCAAATATGAGCAAATTCTCGGGAGAAAAAGCCTCAACTTCAGGACCCACCCGGTCCCACATGATCTTGGCGCTCGTTCCCAGCCCCCCCAGATAAAGCTCGGTGTCTTTCGGGTCTGACTGTACCCTTTCAATGTTTCCGCGGGTTAGATCAATTTCTAAATTAATTCCTGTCTCAGCGTATCTCATTTTTCTTTCCTTATGGATGACATGAATTGGTGAAAACGATTTGATTAATAATGGATTTCAAGCACTTAATTCAACACAGCCTTGAATTCCTGCTTCCTCAATCAATGCGAATGATTTTGACATGCTTGCCCACCCAATTCGAAGGCAGATAGACGCGTCCGCTGCTTCCGGACTTTTTGACGCTCTTTTCGATCATTTCCTTCCCGAAGATCCCGAACTTCGCCCTGGAGGACTTCCATTGATCCTTCGGCGACCCGTTGATCTCTTTCAGCCTCATTTCTGTTTTCAAGGCGACCATATCCTCACTGTTTGGGCGGATATTGACTTCCTCTTGGCCCGCATCTTCCGAAGTTCCATATTGGCATCAATCGAATTTTCAATGACAAAAAAGAACGATTTTTTTTAAGATATTGAATTTATTTAAAATTTTTTTTAAAATGCACCTCGTTTTTAAACCGGACTCGGTGCATTTTAAGCTATAAATTAACTATAATTTAGCTATTATGTATTTGTATGAGGTTCCCCGGAACCTGTCAAGGAAAAACTCATCAGGAGGGGCCGAATTTATGGAACCAATGCGGATTTTCCAGGGATAGATCTATAATCTCTGGGGATCGACCGCCAGAATCAAAGCAATCTCCATGGGTCGCGAGGGCGGCACAGCCAATGCGTGGCAATAGGAATCTTGTCGTTCACCAAGTCGTTTGAAGGTTTTTGCCGGTAATCTATCATGAAATAATCCAGCAATATTTATAAAGGGTTGCAAAATCTGACGGGCCTGAGCTATGCTCCATTTAACCGAATGATGGGTTTATCAGTCATTTTTTTTAATGTAAGCCACAACATGGATATTGGTTTTCACGCTCAAAGCAACGGTGTTCCGATAAATGGTAGTTAACCTTTCAGCTTCACTTGAAGCTGTCTCAAAAATAGTAGGTTACGCTCCCCGCATGAATGCGGGATTTCGCATCTGATCTGAATACATTAAGGTGTTCAACAAAGCGCGGCGCAAATCGATTCAAAAGTGGAGTCCGCCTCCGGCGGATTAGATGCATTTTTGAGATAGCTTCTAATTGGATCTCAATTAAGACCTTTAAGAGAAAGGAGGCCCCATGAACGAGAGCGCCATTGAAATCAGACTCATGAAGGTTGAGGATTTTGAAGCTGTGGTTGCGATTGACGAGAAAGTCCTCAAGGTTTCCCGGCCGGATTACTATGAAAGGAAGTTTGATAAACTTTTTAACTCCAAAGATTTTGTACCCACGTCCCTGGTGGCCGAGGAAGCGGATGGAACAGTGGTGGGATTTGTCATGGGGGAAATCTATATGGGAGAATATGGTATTTTGCAGGAGGAAGCACGGCTGGACACCATCGGTGTAGATCCCGATCATCAGCATAAAGGTATCGGAAAGAAGTTGATTAACGAATTTATGTCTCATATCAAATCACTCGGTGTTGAAAAAATTAACACCCTGGTAGATTGGAATGATTCCGTACTAATGCATTTTTTTAGCTCAAACCAATTTAGCCCCTCCAAATCGATTAACCTGGAACGAAATCTTTGATGTTCTCAAGAGACTGGTGAAGACATTCACCCACACAGGCACGAATAACAGCGAGGCGTAGATGGGTGGTCTAAATTTCAAAACCAGATTATGATTAGGCTGATTCGGCGAACATCTGCATTAGGTTGCGCTGCATTTTTTGGGTAACTGCCTGCGGTCATGACCGTTTCGCAACCGTTCACCCAGTTGCTTACCTGCGGCAGGCAATTCATGGCGGAAGCTAAATAAAAACCCTGTCTTGATGATATCAAGACAGGGTTTTGCTTTAATTATTAAGTGTCGGTGTTCGTTGTCGTTTGGTCAAGTGGATCGGCCGAATTAAATACTAAAAATCAAGCTATCATCACAGACCAATTTTATTTATACCGCGATCCGATATAGACATCTGCAGGCTGCTTGCGAGCCAATACAAGTTTTGCCCTGAATCTTTCCAGCAAGGAAGCACCCTCGGGGATGCGATCGGGCGCATCCGTCATAAGTGCCGTCAGAGAGCTGGCCATCAGCAGGACCGCACACATAATGTAGGCGGCCTCCGGTGAGCCGGTTTGCGCCACGATCATCTGGGATACCCGGGGAAAGACAAAACCGCCGACTCCCCAGGCCGAGAAGACCAGCCCATAATTTATACCGAAATTTTTCAACCCATAATAATCCTTGGTTGCCGACGGAAACAGGGAAAGGTTGGTTCCGTAGTTGAATCCGATTAACGTAGCAGCAACCACAAGCAGCAGGGCCTGGGTCTCACCGATGAAAAGCAGTGAAAAAATCACCACGGCCTGAAAAATCATCATGATCAAAAGGGTCCATGTCCGGCCGATTTTGTCGGAAACAGCACCGGCGGCAATCCGCCCCCCGGCGTTGCCCACCGCCATCAGGGCAACAACGATCCAGGCCATATCCCCCATACTTTTCTTCGCCATCCCGGCCACGCCACCGATAATGATCAATGCGGCGCCGGCGCCCACGAAATACATGAACCATAATTTGTAAAACGAACCGGTTTGCAGCATCTGGCCGGGAGAGAAGTCTAACACTTTCGCTTTCGCAGTTGGCGATTTTCCGGACGCCGGTTGCGTCTCTTCAGGGATGTAGCCTGTCGGCGGATTCACCAGAAATTTTGCCAGAAAGCAGACAACACAGAGAAACGCTGCACCAAAAATAAGCATGGAGAGGCTCAGACCGTATTTTGCAATGAGATAGTTAGACAAAGGAGCGATATAAACGGAGGCCAAACCAAAACCGGCCACCACGGTCCCTGCGATCATACCCGTCTTGGATGCCGGAAACCATTTAATCGCCGGCGGTGTGGCCGATGCATACCCAAATCCAAGCCCCAGCCCGGTAAGGACGCCGAATCCCAGGATCCAGAAAAACAGAGAGTTTGACTGGGAGATTACGATCAATCCCACACCGGTGAGTATACCACCGATGACAGCGGTGATGCGCGGACTCAGTTTGTCCTGTATCCTTCCGGCAAAGACCATCGCGATGGTGAACATCAGGCAGCACACAGCGAACGGATCGTTGAGCGATGAGATGTCCCAGTTAAACCGGCCGTCCCCGGCAAGAATGGATTCCTTGATCGACTGCTTAAAAATACTCCAGGTGTACAGAATGCCCAGGGCAAGATTAATTCCCAACCCGGCCATGGTGACGCTCCAGCCTTTGTTCTTGATCTCGTTCATGAAC
Organism: Desulfobacterales bacterium; assembly: GCA_030066985.1. Lineage (NCBI taxonomy): Bacteria > Pseudomonadati > Thermodesulfobacteriota > Desulfobacteria > Desulfobacterales > Desulfobacterales bacterium. Next base: position 121,784 of record JASJAN010000007.1, on the reverse strand, counting down.
CGCTCTCCCTTTTTGCAGATGTTGTTATTATTTAGATTGTGCTTGGGCAAAGATCTCTGAAGTCGATTGTATCGGCGACTCTGCTTGTCTGATAATGCCGGTCATCCTTTTGGTCTCCCGGATAATAATGTCTAAAAATTCCTGCCGCTTTTTGCTATTCAGGTCCGGATGGTCATAGAGGATCTCCGAAAGCGACCGCACGGAGGTTAGCGGAGTCCTCAAATCGTGAAAAACTTTAGAAAAGCCATTATTTGCCATGTGTGTCTCTCCTTTTCGTTTGACACTGCGCCGCCTTGCAGAGGCGATTCTATGATTTCGATTAATTGTTTACGTAGCCATCTATTATTGATGTATACCAACGCAAACAGCATGCCAGTAGAGGTTTTTCGATATAAGTATCCGAAATAGAACAAATTTATATCATTTTGATACCGCAGGAGAGAATTTATAGGGCTACAACTAAAGTTGTGAAATTATCGGGCAGAACTGGAGAACATGGCGCTAGGCGGTACGGTGAAAGGTTACAACCATGGTTGTGAAAACAACTTAAATTGTAGGGGTTGGTTTAGATGCCGGGAGGCGACTGTGCAGAAATTATTTTTCGCGATCCTTCTTCAACCGCTTACTCAGCGCCTGTTGAGAGATCCCCAGCATCCCTGCTGCGATCGACTGGTTTCCATTTGATCGTTGCAGGGCTTCCCGGACAAGGCGATCTGTTGCCTGTTTGATGGTGGGAAGATCGGGACCTGGGAATATAATGGATGCGGACTTTCTGGTTGCATCTGGCTGATGCTTGGCCTGACCGGGTTTTTCCGGCTGGCCTCTTTTGATATGCGAACGGAAGGCCTGCAGCGAAAGGATGCCGGATTTGTGTCGGCTGACCGCGTCGATGATCATGGATTTCAGTTCCCGGATGTTGCCCGGAAAGGAATAATTCTTTAATAAAGTAAGCAGTTCGGGTGAGGGCGTTGGTTTTTTCTTTTCTAGCGTTTGTGCAGCTTCCTCCAAAAAATGCTCCACTAACAGCGGGATGTCGTCCAGTCGCTCGCGCAAGGGGGGAATATATATGCGGTGGGTGCGAAGACGATAGTTAAGATCTTTGCGGAATTCGCCGGTTTCCAGGAGCCGGGAAAGATTCCGGTTGGTAGCGGCGACGATGCGGGCGTCCGACTTGCGCGGCTTGTCCCTGCCCAAAGGAAAATATTCCCCTTCCTGGAGCAGTCGCAGCAACTTCACCTGGGAGGCATGGTTCAAGTCTCCAATTTCGTCCAGAAAAAGGGTGCCGCCTGACGCCTGCTCGATCAACCCGTCTCGATTTCGGTTTGCACCGGTGTAAGCGCCTTTCACGTGACCGAAAAGCGTATCTGAAAATACATTATCATCTAGACCGGCCGCGTTGACAGCTACGAAATTGCCTTCTAGCCCGCTCAATCTGTGGAGGGTCCGGGCAATGAGTTCCTTGCCGACGCCGGTTTCACCCCGGATCAACACCGGCTGTGACGTCTGGGAGATGGACTCGATATACTGAAATATCAGCAGCATTTTTTGATTGTTAGTGACGATCTCGCCGAAGGCCTCGGGTTTCTCCAGCGTATCGGCAAGCATATGCTGCTTTAAGGCCAAATTCTCCCGTTTCAGGTCCTGGAAAGAGATCGCACGATTTACGGCGGTTAGAAGCTTTTCCGCCTCGACCGGCTTAACTACATAATCGAACGCGCCGGCCTTAATGCATTTTACTGCGGTCTCAACATCCACTGCCCCGGTAACAATGATGACCGGAATATGCGGATAGTCCCGATTAATGGCGTCCAGCAACCGTTCCCCGGTAATGTGTGGCATATTTAGATCCAGCAGCATCAGCTCAATGCGCCCATCGGAAATAAGGTCAAGTACGCGCCGGCTGTCTCCACAGGTGATCGTGTTGTTCATGCCGGCCATTCGCAAGGTGGTGTCGATCGCCAGAAGGATCGGCTCCTCGTCGTCGACAATCATAATCGGTCGCCGCGGGTGCAATGTTTCCGAATGTTTTGCCGAATCACTCATTGGTTTTTCCCACTTGTCGACTTGAATCGTCGGGTACCGGAAAATAGACTCGAACGGTTGTGCCCTTGCCCTGCTCGGAAATAAACGCTAACTGCCCTTCATGGTCGCGGACGATCCGATCCGAAATCGCAAGGCCCAGTCCTGTTCCACCGCCATCCCGTTTGGTCGTGTAAAATGGATCTTTAATGTGTTGCAGCGCCTCCGGCTGTACGCCGCTTCCTTCGTCTTCGACCTCTATGAACACACGGCCTTTGGCTGGATCTATGCCGGTGCGGACCCGAACGGCCCGTTCGCTGTCTACCAGGGCCTGGCAGGCATTCATTACCAGGTTGATGACGACCTGCTCGATCCGCTGGGCGTTGCCTTTGAAGACGGGCGGATTGGGTATGGTATCCACCGAAAAATCGTTTGTCGATTTCTTGATCAGGTTGGACACCAGCCCAACGGCCTTAACGACAATGTCGTTTACGTTGATGTCGTCTGAACGCTCGGCAGGGGTTTCCCGAGCAAAATCTTTTAGATCGGTGACGATATCACGGACCCGACGCGTGCCGTCCTCGATGTGTGACAAAAGCATCGGCATCCGCTCTCGAATTTCATTATAGGTCATGGCGCCTACTTTAAAGTCCCCATCTTTTCGCGAGCGCTCATCCAATATCGGCAAGACGCCATCCCACACTTTTCGCAACGTTTGGGTATTTAAAAGCGCAGAGGTAACAGGATTATTGATCTCATGGGCCACACCGGAAACCAGCGTGCCCAAAGAGACCATCTTCGATGCTCTAAACAGCTGTTCCTGACGAAGCCGGGCCTTTTCCTCTGCCTGCTTTTTCTCCTGTTCAACGATCATACCGCGGCGGACGATATAGACGGATAAGGCCACGATAATGGTCAGGATCCCGATGCTAATCAGGGTCAGCTTCCGGGTGATTGAAGCGATTTCAGCACGGACATCTTCGACATATATCCCTGTGCCGACAATCCAGCCCCAGGGTTCAAATCCCTTCACATAAGAGATCTTGGGGACAATGCGGCCGGGGTTATCCTTCCATTGCCACTCATAGTCCACGTAACCCTCGCTCTGGGCCCGGACGACCTTGACGAATTCCACAAACAGGCGCTTGCCGTTCGGGTCGGTGTAGCCGGAGATGTCCTTTCCTTCCAGGTCCGGCCGGTAGGGATGCATGACGATGCGGGGGTGCATGTCGTTGATCCAGAAATAGTCTTTTTGCTCCGGTCCGTATCTCAGGCGGCGAATATTTTCGATGGCCGAAGCCTGGGCCTGTTCGCGTGTGAGCAGTCCGTTTTCTTCTTTGCGGGCGTGAGCAGCGAGAATGCTCCACGTGGATTCGGTAAGTTCGCGGATCATCTCACGCTTCCCATCCACCAGCTTTTCTTTAATAAGGGGAAGCAGCAGAAAAAAAATCGTCATGCCAAAAAGGATCACGGTAAGCGCCGCCGGAAGAATGATTCTCACCGGGATTCTGTCCGGAAACAGACCATCTTTTCTCTGATACCTTCCTTTTTGCATGTCGGGATTGCCTTATCATATCTAATATCATTGTGCAAAATCGAAATCTCGACGCAAATGGATGGACAAGGCAGGTTGGTGAGGTTTAAAAGATGAAAATTGTTTCATATGCAAGGCCGAAAACTTTTCTGTCGATCATACAGCGACCCTGCCGGTTCATGTCGCGATGTGAACAGAAAACCCTGTCTTGATAAATCAAGACAGGGTTTAAATTTATCGATTTATGAATAGGCGTTACTTGCCGTTGGGTCGGGGATAAAGACCGGAACCTTCAACGATCTCGGGTACCTTTTCTTCCCACTCGATGGCCATGACATGGAAACCGGCTATGCCTTCACATTCTTTTAAGCGCTGGATGGACTCGATGCACATCTTGATGCCTTCATCAGCCTGTTTGCCTTTTTCAACCCCTTGCAGGCGCTTGATGACCTCTTCGGGCACATCCATCCCCGGCACGCGTTTTTGCATGTACTTGGCCATGCCCACCGATTTCATGGGGGTTAAGCCCGCCAGAATATAGCATTTTTCATGCAGGCCGCGATCGCGCACGCCTTTCATCCACTCTTCGAATTTTTCCAGGTTGTAAATGCACTGGGTCTGAATAAACTCGACGCCGGCGGCGATTTTTTTAGCCAGACGCGGCACCCGAATCTCAAACGGATCGGCAAACGGGTTGGCAGCCGCGCCCACAAACATCTGGGGTTTGCCGTCAAGCTCGTCACCACCCAAAAATTTGCCTTCGTCGCGCATATGGCGCACGGCCTGAATCAGCTGAATGGAGTCAATATCATGCACATTCTGGCCCTGGGCGCAATCACCAAAGCTTTGATGGTCGCCGGACAGGCACAGGATATTGTTGATTTCAAAAGAAGCAGCGCCGAGAATATCGCTTTGTAGCGCAATGCGGTTGCGATCGCGCGTGACCATCTGCAGCACCGGCTCCAGACCCATCAATTTAAGACGAATACAGGCAGCCAGGCTGCACAGACGCGTCATGGAGGTCTGGTTGTCGGTGATGTTGATGGCATCGACATGATCTTTGATCAACTCGCCTTTTTGAACAATGTGATCTATATTGCTGCCGCGGGGCGGCCCGCACTCCGAGGTAACGGCCAGATGCCCTTCTTTGAGAATTTTTTCCAGTTTGCTCGGTGTATTTGTTGTCATTGCTGCACATCCTTCCTTACGACTTTTCTGGGTCCCCCGGCTCTATCCGTCGACCAGTCCTTGATCGGACAGAGCTTTTCGTATTGATCAAGTTTATCCAGGGCCTGGAGGCGATCGACGATCAATTGCCAGGCACAGTCGACCTCGGCGTTAATCTCGCATTTGCCGGTGGTCGAGCCGCCGCAAGGGCCGTTCAACAGCCGTTTGGCACAACGCGCCACCGGGCAGATGCTACCGGTGGTGGCCAGGATACATTGCCCGCAGGCCTGGCAGCGCTCGGTCCACACACCACGCTCTTCGGTGGCACCCAAAAAGGTGGTGTTCACCCCCGGGTATACCATCGTGTTATGATACTGCTCGGCGGTAAATTGCACCCCGACACCACAGGCCATAGAGACCACGGCATCATACTTGTCGATCGAATCCCGGATTTCATCCAGATACTCACGATCACATTGCCGTTCGAGGGTAATTTCATCGATCTGGACCTCTTTGCCCTCCTTTTTGGCATTCATCCTTAAAGCCGAAGCCAAAACACCGACCTCTTTCTTGCCGCCGGCTTCGCAAACGGTGACACATTCATTGCAGCCCAGCACCAGGATGTTCTTGTGATCTTTGAGGCATTCGATGATTTCCTCAATTGGTTTTTTGTCCGCAACAATCATGGAATACAACCTCTCTCAAGTTATTTGGTTAAGCCGGTGGACCCGTTCGCCCGTAAGCCCGCCTCAGGCGGGATCAACCGACAATTTGGTTTGCTTCAGGCCGCCTTGCTTTTGGCATCCCGGATGGGATTGGGGCCTAACGCTTTTATTTTTTCAGTTACTTCGGTGGCATATTGCGCAAAGCGGGGGCCTTCACTGGATGACAGGTTATACATTTGAGCCCGCTCGCCGCCGATCCCGACCGTATCCAATATTTTCTGGGCCTGCTCCACCCGCCGCTTCGCCATCAGGTTACCGGCGTTAAAGTGGCACTCGCCCTCAAGACACCCGACCACCGCCACACCGTCGGCGCCTTTTTCAAAGGCCCGCATGATGTGAATCACATCGACTTTGCCGGTGCAGGGAACCCGCACAATTTTTACATTGGTCGGGTATTGCAGTCGCATCGAACCTGCCAGGTCCGCTGCTGTGTACCCTCAGAAATTGCAGCAAAAAGCAATAATAATGGGATCAAAATCTTTGCTCATGGTTTCCTCTCTGAAATTATGACAATTTTCAGCACGGAGCACACTGAGTTCACAGAGTTTTAAAATTATTTTTTTGTGTCTCTCTGTGTTCTCTGTGATCTCTGTGGTTAATTTAATTCCAAATTCCGCATTCTACAGCACGCCTTCCAACAGCGCATCCACCTTGCAGATAATCTGATCATCCTCGTACCAGTTGAGCTGGATAGCCTTGGCCGGGCACTCCGCCGTGCAAATACCGCAGCCATGACAGAGGGCTTCATCGATTTCACTGACACCGTCGGCATTGATCTTGGGCACATCGTACGGACAGGAGCGTACGCAGATCAGACAGGAGGCGCATTTTTCCGCCTCAACCTGGGCGGTGACCGCCGACAGGGTCAAATAGGCCTGACTCAGAAAGGTGACCGCCCGCGAAGCCGCGGCATAGGCCTGGGCAATGCTTTCTGAAATCAGCTTCGGGCTGTGGGCCGTGCCGCACACGAAAATGCCCTCGGTGCCCATATCCACCGGTCGTAATTTGACATGGGCTTCCATGAAAAAGTTTTCCGGTGTGCGCGCCAGTTTTACAATCGATGCCAGCTCCTCGGTATCTTCAGCTTCCACACCGGCGCTAAGGACCAGCAGATCGGTGCTGACGTTCAGCTTGCGATTGAGCACGTGGTCGGTAAAAGTGACCTCGATGCCGTCTTTGCCCTTCTCAGCCACTGGTGGATCTTCGGAATCGTACCGGAAAAAGAAGACCCCTTCGCGCCGGGCTTCGGTATAATAGTCTTCCAAAAGCCCATAGGTGCGGATATCGCGGTTCAACACATAAATCTGGGCATCCGGATATTTTTCCTTGAGATGCAGTGCGTTTTTAACGGCTGTCTGACAGCATACGCGGGAACAATTGGGGTTCTCATCATTACGGGATCCAATGCACTGAATCATGACCACTTGCTCGGGTGTTTCCAGTTCGCCTTTTTGCATCCGATCAGCCAACTCAAGCTGGGTCATCACCCGCGGGTCATCGCCGTACAGATATTCTTTGGGAGAATATTCGTGGGCCCCGGTGGCGACGATCACCACGCCGTGCTCAATTTTGCGCTGGATCATGTCCGGCGCCACCAGAATCTCGGTGGTAAAATTGCCTTTAAAGCCTGAAAAACCTACCACCAGCGAGTTGGCAATCACCTGAATCTTTTCATGCGCAGTCACCCTCGAAACCAGGTCAGAGACATATTCACCAATATTGGCGCCCTCAATGGTGGCGGTTAGACGATTGGCCAATCCACCCAGTTCGGCCTCTTTTTCAATTAAAGCGACTTCATATCCCTGATCGGCCAGACCCAGGGCGGCATTCATACCGGCCACGCCGCCTCCGATCACCAGGCCTTTTTGGATGACTGGGATCCTCTTTTCTTCCAACGGGTGCAGGGTGGTCGCCCGCGCCACCGACATGCGCACCAGATCGTTGGCTTTTTCAGAGGCGACTTCAGATGCTTCAGAGTGCACCCAGGAATCCTGGTTGCGAATATTGGCCATCTCAAACAGGTATTTGTTTAAGCCGCAGGATTCCATGGTATCCTGAAAAATGGGCTCATGGGTCTTGGGGCTGCAGGCCGCTACCACCACCCGGTTGAGCTTGTGCTCCTTGATGATCTCTTTCATCTCATCCTGTGAATCCTGGGAGCAGGTAAACAGGTTTTCCTGGGCATGGACCACATTGGGCAAGGTTTTGGCATACTCGGTAACGCCTTTAACGTCTACGACGCTGGAGATATTAACACCGCAGTTGCAGACAAATACCCCCACCCGGGCATCCTGATCGGTAACGTCAATTTCTTCCGGAATTTCCACACTGCGGGTCAGGGTGTTGCGGGCCGTATTGAGACTGGCACCGGCGGCACAAGCAGCCGCACTGGCTTCGGTCACTGAGCTGGGAATGTCTTTGGGTTCCTGAAACACACCACAGGCGTAAACACCCGGACGCGAGGTCTGGACGGGGGTAAACGGATGGGTTACCGCAAAGCGGGCGTCATCGAGTTCAACCCCCAGACGCTCGGCCAATTCAACGGTTGATTGCGGCACCTGCAGGCCCACCGACAACACCACCATATCAAATTCTTCGATCTGCAATTGACCGGCATCATCCATATAGCGGATGCTAAGATTGCCGGTGTCTGCGATTTCATCGATGGAATGGATTCGTGATTTGACAAACCGGATACCGGCATCTTTGGCGCGATTGTAATATTTCTCATAGTCTTTGCCAAAGGTCCGGATGTCCATATTGAACACGACACAATCCAGCTCTTCTTCGGCGTGCTCTTTGGCGATCATGGAATCTTTGATGGCATACATGCAGCACACCGATGAGCAATAGCTGTTGCCGCACTGGTTGTTGTCTCTCGAGCCCACACACTGCAGCCACGCAATCTTTTTGGGATCCTTGCCGTCCGAGGGCCGCTGCAGGTGGCCCATGGTCGGCCCCGAGGCCGACAGGATGCGTTCAAATTCCAGACTGGTCATGACATTGGGGCTGGTTTTGTAATGATAGACATTTTCTAGATGGGAGGGGTCATAGGGTTCACAACCGGCCGTCAGAATGACCGAGCCGACTTCAATTTCTTTGAACTCAGCCTGCTGGCTGTGATCAACGGCATTGGCCAGACAGGCCTCCACGCATTGATAGCACTCACAGCAATACCCGCAGTTAAGACAGCGGGCCGCTTCGGCGCGACCTTCTTCTTCGCCATACCCCAGTTCGACTTCATCGAAGTTGCCCTGACGCTTGCTGACAGCCAGCTCGGGCATCTTGGCCCGTTCGACGATGGGTTCGTCTTCGGGTATCGGTCGATAAACCGGGTTCTCGTTGACCACCGGCTCGCGGCCTTCGGCCATATCATGCCCTTCGATATACCTTAGAATGGATTCGGCGGCTTCCTTACCGGCGCCAATGGCACCGATGGCCACCCAGGGACCGGTCTGCAGATCACCGCCGGCAAATACCCCGTCGCGCTCGGTGGCATAGGTGACCGAATTGACTTCAGTCGTCCCCCAGCGGGTGTAGGTCAGCCCGGTAATATCTTCCAAGGCGGACAAATCCGGCCGTTGCCCGATGGCGGGTATCAGCTGATCGATTTCGATTTCATATTCGCTTCCGGGAATGGGAATCGGTCGCTTGCGCCCGGAAGAGTCGGGCTCACTGAGCTCCATGCGGATACAGCGCAGACCCACCACCTGACCGTCGCGGGTTAACACCTCCTGGGGTGCCGATAGATAGGTAATTTCAACACCTTCATCTTCTGCCGCCTGGATTTCTTCTTCCCAGGCCGGCATTTCGTTGCGGGTGCGCCGATAAACGATGTTGACCTTTTCAGCACCCAGCCGCACGGCTGAGCGGGCGACATCAATAGCCACGTTTCCGCCGCCGATGATAGCCACCTTTTTGCCGGTATCGGTCTTGCCGGTCAGATTCACTTCTCTTAGAAAGTCAACGCCCTGGCGCACACCATTGGTCTTTTCCCCGGGGATACCCAGTTCAATCCCCTTATGAGCGCCGATGGCCAGATAAACCGCTTTATAGCCGTCTTCTAGCAGACCATCGATGGTAACGTCACTTCCCAGGGCTGTGCTGGTTTTGATCTCCACGCCCAGGTTGGTAATGATTTCAATTTCCTGATCTAAAACTTCACGGGGCAGACGGTGGGCCGGAATACCAACCCGGAGCATCCCGCCCGCTTGCGGTAGGGATTCAAATATGGTCGCTAAAACGCCCTTTTTGACCAGATGATAAGCGCACGAAAGCCCTGCGGGGCCGGAACCGATAATGGCCACTTTTTCTTTTTTGGGCGGGGCACATTTAATTTCCACCTGGCGGGCGTCAAATTTATCGGCTGCCAAACGCTTTAAATCCCGAATGGCCACCGACGATTCCACCTCGCAACGGCGGCAGGCGTCCTCGCATCCGTGGGGGCAGATGCGACCCAGCACACCGGGCAGCGGCAGGTCTTCCATAATGATTTCCAGGGCTTCTTTATATTTGCCCTCTTTGACCATCTGCACATAGCCCTGCACATTAAGTCCGCCCGGACAGGCCAGGCGACAGGGGGCCGTATCGGCCTTATCAATGGCATAAGCGCCGGGAATCGCCTGAGCATATTGCTTAAAGGTGGCTTTTTTGGTGCACAGACCTTCGTCATAATCGCTCGGAAGATCCACGGGGCAGACCGTGGTGCATTCACCACAGCTGGTACACTTATCCAGATCAATGTAGCGGGGATTTTGACGCACGCGGGCTTTAAAATTCCCGGGTTCGCCTTCAAGTTCTAAGAGTTCACTGTTGGTTAAAAGCTCGATGTTGAGATGCCGGCCGACCTCGACCAGTTTGGGTGAGATAATTCACATCGCACAGTCATTGGTGGGAAACGTCTTGTCAAGCTGTGACATCAACCCGCCAATGGCAGATGAACGTTCAACCAAATGAACCAGATAGCCGGAATTGGCCAGATCCAGTGAAGCCTGCATCCCGGCGATGCCGCCACCGACAACCATTACAGATCCTTGGACTTTGTCCGTCATGCTGTCTTACTCCTTACGCAGAATTTGATTTAGATTTACGATCTGATAGAGATAATCCGCATTCGCAATCAATGTTCATGAACCCCAATTCAGCAACAACATTCCGCTTGGAGGCGGGGGAAAACGGTGCTGCTTGAAAACCTGATATTGCCCAATAGGCGAATTCCTATTGGAATGCTTATCTTTACCGTAACCCGTGCGCCTGCGGGCTTTTTCGGGCAGCGTCGCCCTTTAGGCCCAAGTGGCGCGAAGAGGCGAATTTACTTGTTTTTATTTAATTTGTCAACCGATATTTGCACCAAAAACCGTCTCTGAAACGCTGCTGGCAAAATCATTCCCGACGTCCTTGAACGTCAAAAATGCGCTTGAAACCGAAAGTAGTGCGTGATACGTTTCTGCCCTCATGTTAGCGGGCGAGCAGCGTCAACGACAGGCTTCATAACACACCTGATTATTAGCGCTTATTGTCCATACAGGGGGTCCGTTTAAATGCAGCAACAACCTTCAATCATCAGTATCGGTTTGGTCGGCGGCGGCGACCTGTGCAAGGAAATTCTTGAAAAAACAACCGCCGTCTACGAACAGGCCGAAATGGTGGCCCCTATATTGGCGGTGGCCGATCCGGATCCGGAGAGTCCCGGCCGTAAGCTCGCCAGCCAATTGGGACTGCTGACCTTTGACGACTACAAACAGCTTTATGATCGGCGCTACAGCATCCATCTGATCATCATCCTGACCCCGGAAACCGACATTTTCGAAAATATTTTGGCTACCCGACCATCCCGCATACGGATTTTGTCCTATCATGTGTTCCGCATGTTTTGGAAGGCCATCGGTAAAGAGGAGCAAAAGCTGCGCGAGCGAACCGAGGAAATGGAAACCATCCTCAACGGTATCGATGATTTTATTCTGGTCATTACCCCTGAGATGGAAATATTAGAAGCCAATGAATCGTTTTTTGACAAAATGAACTATACCCCCGCTGATGTCATTGGTAAAAAATGCCACCAAGTATATCATAAAATCGATCATCCCTGTAATGATGGCCGCACGGATTGCCCCTTGCAGGGTGTGGTGCGCAACAAACGCCATGTTCGTCAAATCCAGACCCGCGTCATGCCCGATGGTCAAAATCGATATTATGAAGTCAACATTTATCCCATCTGGGAAAAAGACGGTAAAGTTTCCAAATTTATTCACATCAGCCGGGATATTACGCAACACCGCAAAGAAGAGGAAGAAATCACCCGTCGTCTGGAACAAATGGTTGATGATCGCACCCGGCAACTTAAAGAAACACACAAAAAATTGCTCCACCAGGATAAAATGGCGTCTTTGGGCAAACTTTCGGCTTCCGTGGTCCATGAAATCAACAACCCCATCGCCGGAATTCTCAATTTGATCATGCTGATGAAACGGATGGTTGAGGAAGATACCATCGGCGCGGAACAGATCGAGCGGTTTAACCAGTATCTGACCCTGATGGAAACCGAAACACGACGCACCAGCCGTATTGTGTCCAACCTTTTGGCCTTCTCACGCCAGTCTAAAATGGAGCTCAAAAGTGTTAGCCTCAATCGTCTGATCGAACAGACGCTTTTCCTAAACGCCAACCTGCTAAAAATCAGTGGCGTTAAGGTGGAAACCAAGCTTGACCCAGACTTGCCGGATCTCATCGGCTCTGAGGACCAACTTCAGCAGGTGTTCATGAACCTGGTGTCTAATGCCGCCGAAGCCATGGAATCCAAAGGAGGTGGCCGATTGCACATTGAAACCCGGCATTCGCTGCGCGACGACAAATTGGTAGTTGATGTTAAAGACACCGGTGTCGGTATTCCGGACAAAAATATGTCAAAACTGTTTGAACCCTTTTTTACGACCAAAAAAAAAGGCAAGGGTGTGGGGCTGGGCCTGTCGGTCGCCTATGGCATTATACAGGAGCACGGCGGTTCCATTTATGTGGAATCGAATACCGACGAGGGTACCCATTTTAACGTAAAGTTGCCATTAAAACCGGCTACAGAGAAACTTGATTCCCAGGGAGGTTTCAGTGAGTAGCATTAAGATCCTGATTGTCGATGACGAGCTCATCATGCGTGAATCTCTGGCTGGCTGGCTGGAACGCGACGGCCATGTCGTCCAGACCGCTGCCAGCGGCGAAGAAGCCCTCGAGAAAATAAATGAGACCCATTTTAACATTCTGCTAGTGGATATCAAAATGGAGGGCATCAGCGGTCTGGATGTGCTGCGTAAGGTCAAAGAAAGCGACCCGGATGCCGAAGTGGTCATGATCACAGCGTATGGCTCCATTCCCTCGGCAATCGAGGCCATGAAAGACGGCGCCTTTGACTATATGCTCAAGCCGTTTGATCCCAACGAACTGGGTGTACTGATTGAAAAGATCATCCAGCACCAGGAACAGGCGCGTGAAAACATTTACTTAAAAGAGCAATATAAAGATCGGACCCGTTTTGAAAGCATGATCGGCCAATCCAAACCGATGCAGGAGATTTTTGATCTCATTTGCGATGTGGCCCCCATGGATTCAACCGTCCTGATTACGGGTGAAACCGGCACTGGTAAAGGGCTGGCGGCCAAGGCCATTCACACCAACAGCTCACGCCGCAACGGCCCGTTTGTAACGGTCAATTGCGGTGCCATCCCAGAGCATCTGATGGAAAGCGAGCTGTTTGGGCATCAAAAAGGCGCTTTCACCGATGCCAAAGAGACCAAAAAAGGCCGACTGGAATTGGCTCACGGCGGCACTCTGTTCTTAGACGAAATCGGTGAAATCAGTATGCGAATGCAAATCGATCTTTTGCGGGTACTGGAAGATCGGGTATTTTATCGGGTGGGAGGCACCCAGCCCATTGAGGCTGATTTCAGGGTGATTGCCGCTACAAATCGAGATCTGGAAGCGGCCATCAAATCAGGGGATTTTCGGGAGGATTTGTTTTACCGCTTAAATGTCATCTCGTTTAAAATGCCATCTTTAAGTCAACGCAAAGAAGACATTCCGCTTCTGGCGGAGCATTTTCTGTATCGCTTTTCCCAGGAAACCAATAAGCCCATCGATAACATCAGCCGCGAAGCCATGGATGAAATGATGATTTATGATTGGCCGGGAAATATTCGAGAACTGGAGAATGCCATTGAACGCGCCGTCGTGGTTGGCCGGCAGCGCGAAATTTTGCCCGAAAATTTACCCATTTTCTGCCATGAACCGGCACCGGTAATAAAAGCGCACTCACTCAAGGATATTGAAAAAAATCACATCGAACGCGTGCTCACCGAAAATCAATGGAACATCGCCCGAAGTGCCAAAATCCTGGGGATCGACCGCTCCACGCTCTACAGCAAAATCAAACGGTATAATATTGAAAAGATAACTTGACGCCGCTATCCCCAAATACAATCGTCATTTCACCCATCGGAGATTTTTCACCCGAGTTGTTGGATCGCATCAGTGCCGAAATCCAGCGCATCTATGCCTTCTCAACAGACGTCCGGTCTCTGTTGACGGATATCGAATTTGCCTATCATCCGAATCGCAAGCAGTATCATTCCACCCCGATCATAGAAGAACTGGCCCGCAATACCCCGCAAGGCGCCATCAAAGTACTGGCGCTGGTTCAGGTGGATCTCTTTATCCCGATTCTAACCCACGTCTATGGTGAGGCCCAACTGGGCGGTAAAGCCTGCGTGGTGTCCACCATGCGTCTCAATGACGGGCACCGCTCCCTCAACACGCGAGAACCGTATTTGAGCCGCATTCTCAAAGAGGCCATTCACGAACTGGGTCATACGTTCAAATTGCGCCACTGTCGGGAGCATACCTGCTTGATGCATTACTGCCGCAATGAGGGCGATGTCGACCGTAAGTCAGACCAGCTGTGTCGCTATTGCAAGGTCTTGCTCGAGGACGATATAAAAAGGCTGGTGAAATAAATTTCACCAGCCTCAATAGCAAAGGGTGTAGCGCTACAGCTTTTAAGATCTTAAAAACAAGCGGGTCAAATTTTGCCAACCCAACTCCGGCAGATGACCCAAGATATTATCACCCAGGTAACCGCCGTCTGTGGCCAACGGGCCGGTGGTTTCCTCAATGACTTCGTATAGACGGTTGACTTCTTCATCAATATATTGGCTGGCCTGATTACCGATCATCAAATTCTTGAGATCCTGCCGCAGGTTGGCACAGTGTAGTCGCAAAATCCAACTCTCGCTGTAAGGATCTTCAGTGCCCCGGCTGCCGCGTTCTCGCAGGGCCGGGTTGATATCGGTGACCACCCCGCTGACCGGTGAAAGCAGCTTGGCGTCATTTCCTTCGCGCTGCAAAGAAATGTCCCCTCGACCCTGTTCCAGCTGTTTGCCCATCAAAGGGGCTTCAATTCGATCCAGCGGTCCCAGCAGGCGCAGGGCAAAGTCGTCCAGCCCAACACGCACCGTCGCGCCTTCCTCGATTTTTACCCAGGTGTGCCCCGGATGCAGGTAAAATCCATGTGGAAGCTTAAATCCCTTGATGTCTAAGACATCCACCGGCTGAACCACGGCGTGAACGGCAAACTGATCATTGAAATATTGATCGAACTCGCAGTTGCCGCACTGATAATCATGGGTGCACGCCCGAAATTCAATATGGCCGATCATGTGGTGCAGACAGGGTTGTTTCCAGGCGGGCAGCTCCCGTAATTTATCCTTCCAGAAAACAATCCGGCCGCGTTTGCCTTTCGGAATCTTGCCTTTTTCCCTGAGCTGCTGGTTTTCGGCAGCCGTGCGGCGCATGGCCCGGTCATAAGCACAGGCGGCACACTGATATTCAATGTGGCAAAACTTATGGGGTACCACCCCCGCCTGCATCCAGATACAGGGGGCATGGCTTGCTGACTGTATCGCTTCCATTCGGGTGGAGACCATGATCATTCTCCTTGCCATAAACAGGCAGTTATTGGTTATTCGGGTTGACGCGATTGACGGTCTATCATTTACCAATAACAGATAACGAATAACTAAGTGCGTAAGAATTTATTTGTCAAATTCTTCCAGCCCAGATCCGGCAGGTTACCGTAAATATCATCCGCCAGATAACCGCCGTCGGCCGCCAGAGGACCCGCCACCTCTTCAATCATGCCTTCCAATTCACTCACTTCGGTGTTCATCCAGCTCAGGCTGTCCTGGTCGACCATCAATTTTTTCATGGTGCCCTTGACATCCGGTGTACGAACCATAAAAAGCCATCCATCACCATAAGGCTCATGATTGGCCAGTTTGGGATTTTCCCTGACCTTTGAATTGACCTCCATGATGACCCCATCGACTGGAGAAAGTACGTCTGCCAAGTTATCCTTGCGCTTTAACCCCCAGCCCACTTTACTCTGGTCCAATTCTTTGCCGATCAACGGCAGATCAAGCGCATCTGCTTGCCCGAGCATCTTGAGGGCAAAATCATCCAGACCCACGCGGATATAGCCGCCGCTTTCAATACGGGCCCATGCATGTCCATTGTGGAAATAATACCCCACGGGGACATCAAAACCTTTTATCTGTTGCACCTCGCCGGGGATCGCTGTGGCTTTGGTGGTCCAGATATCTTCAAAGTATTGGTCAAAGTCACATTTGGCGCATTCATAGTCGTAGGCGCACATTCGCTTTTCAATGCGATTGGTAAGACTGTGACGACACACCCGATCCAGGTCCGGTCGTCTTTTCATGGCATCCTGCCAGCTGATTTGCTTGCCCTTGGCAACTTTGCTGTCCATGGCATGATCGTATTTACAACTGGTACAATCATAATAATTGTCACAGTTTTTGAATTTTACGACACCGGCTTGCATCCATAGACAAGGATTTGCAGCCTTGGCTTTTTTGTCTGGTTTGACTAGCCATACCTGGCCGCCGAGAACAGATTCAACTCCCTTCTGCTCATTTCCGCTGCCCGCTTGCGCTTTTTGGTAAGTCGATCCGAATCCCACTTGACTTCTCTGCGTTTTTTTCTTTTTTTCAGCCATTTCCTCGCTCCTTTGCTAGATATTTTTTCAATGTTGATAGCCTATAGAGCAATCCATGTGCCAATACCCACAACATACACGGATAAAATTGATAATCAATTGAAATTAATATATATTTTGAGATATCAGAATTGTCGTCAATCCGATCAACTGCATCGAGTTGGCGTTGGATTTTACCACAGTTTTATTTATCGACTGCCTTTATTGTCAAGGCGGTATGAAAAATATATATTATTTTCAAATAGTTAAAATTGTGTTGGATTTCCCACCAGTGCTTTTGTGTTTTCCAACACTGCTTATAGCGCTGCCGCGCGGTTTACTACAGATATGAGTCCACCCATTAAAGTTGAAATCTTATCAGAATCCTGCTATTAGCCGCAGGGTTGTTTTGAAAAGACGATTCCCATTTTAATTTTGGGGTGAAACTCAAAAAATCGTCATTATATTAGAGTCAATTTTACAAATGCATGGTTATAGATTTGGTGTTTTAAGAATAACTTTAGGTTGCGTTAGCGAAAGGAGATCATAATGGAATTTGAGAATTTGGAAGCGATCGTTGATTTTGCCATTCAAAAGGAGCGGGAAGCGGCAGAATTTTATCAAAAAATAAGTGATGATGAGGAAGATTTCTCGGGATCAAAACAGATGTTTGCCGAATTTGCCGCCGAAGAACAAAAACATGAAAAAATATTACAGGAGTTTAAAACCGAAGGCATATCTAAAAGTTTGCAGGAGTATCAATTAAAATGGATTACCGATATTAAGCGCAGCAATTACCTGGTGGATTTAGATTATGAAAAAGGTATGCCTTACAACGAAATCCTTTTGCTGGCGATGAAAAGGGAAGAAAAAGCCCTGAAATTGTACAATGATTTCCTGGCACAGGCCGATACGGAAGAAAGCAAAAAACTGTTTAAAATTCTTTGCCAGGAAGAAGCCAAACACAAGCTGGCACTGGAAACCATGTACGATGACTATATGGCCGCAATGGGCGACTAGCATTTGTTGCGGATGGTGGGTTTATAATGATGAATTTATAGAAATTAGCTTCAACAACCATTCCTTTTTCAATTGTTGATGCAGCAATTTTAAAAGAACGCCTGAGGAAACTTGAGCCTCGGGCGTTTTTGTTGGCTTAAAAACAGCCTGGCGCACATCCGTTAGCCAAGATCTGCACCGGCTTTACATCCGGCCCAACAGTTGCGGACAAGCAGTGCAGTCTGCAATAAGGTTCCCCAGTTTTTTCCCCAAAACTTTATAGGAGTAATACTGTTTGGCCGTTTCATAATTGTGAGTCACCATTTTTTTACGCAGTTCAGGATTGGTTAACACTTTCTTGGTTTTACGCACCGCTTCGTCGGTGACGTAGCCATCTATTTCGATAACCGAAAAGCCTTTGGGTTTGATATCGATTGTGTAAATCGAATACGTGTTGACAACAATCGGGCGGCAAAAATAAACGGCTTCAAGAAATGCATTGCCAAAGCCTTCAAAATTGGACGGATAGGTCACCAGATTGGAATGGGGATAGATATCCTGCAGGGTATAAATCTTGCGACCGTTTTTGGTTTTACCTCTTTGCTCATTGATGATGTTGGCCACAAAATAAGTGTCCACTTTTAGCAATTTAGAATATTCTCTGACGCGGCGTTCATAATCATAGCCTTCATCGCCTGACGCATGTGAAATTACCAGTTTGGCCTTCATACCCAGGCGGTGAACCAGCTCGATCGCGTGCTCGATGCCTTTGCGTTTAACAACCCGTGTGGGCTGCAGGATCAGCAGCTCATCATCGGCAACCCCCAGGCTCTGTCGAACATCTGCTGTATACCCATTGCTTTTGGCAGTATTGTCATTGTTATCCAATGCACATGATTCAAAATTACCGGAATTCGGTGGCGGATTGTCAAAATCCATCACATTTGGGATTATGGTCGCTGAAATACCGGTTCGCAAACTCAATTGATTATCGGCTGATGAGTTGATCACCACATGCTGGATTGAAGGCAAATGCGGTGGAAATGCCATATTCAGATATTCCCAACATGCATTTGTCATGAAATGCTGTCTCTCCCAGAAAAAATCATGGTGATGCGCAATCGTGGGGATGCCGGTCTCAGAGATGACTTCAGTCAATGCGATTCCCAGTGGAATATTCATCGGAATGGTTAAGGCATTTTCGGGAACCAGCATATCAAGTTCAAATTTCTCAATGAACTTGTAAAGGTGATCCTTGAGATGCTGCTTGATTTCATAGATTTTGCGGGTCACGAAACGACCGCGCACACTAGCACCGAAACAATTGCGATATACATCTTTGATGTCCGGATGCTTGAAATGAGCTTCTTTGACAAGATAAGAAACCTCGGGTGGCCGGTCAATTTCGCCGGCAAAATAAAAGCAGGTAAATCCAACTTTTTCGAATACGCTGGCCCATTTTGCGGTCTCCAACGAAACACCGTCTGTCCCTGCAAAACGGGTGGAGATAAAACCAACGTTATGATGCCTGCCGCACGCTGAACAGTATGCCATAATGCCCACCTTATTTAGCAGTTGTGAAAGTATCCATCAAAAGCACAAACCAAACAACAACCGACCATCAAAATATTAATTGATCCTGAAGATAATTTTTAAGCTATCGTCGTGCCTTGATCAAGCTGGACAACACTTATCTATAAAGAAATCGGCAGATAAGCCGATATAACCAATAGAGCAACGACAGCGAGAAACGGATCCGGTTTGAAAGGTGCTCTATGGTTAACTATGCGATCAAGAATGAAAATGGTCTGAATGTTGATGAAAGTATACTGGAGAACTACTACGGCATTTTGTGGAGATCGGTACTGAATCGTCTCAATCATAAGCATGATGGATATTTAATGACCATTCATGACCGTGACTTTAGGCTCCATGTGTATCGCATTCTGACCGCGTAATTTTTTCAAATATCGTGAATGGTGGTTTGCTCAATCCTCCTTAACACTCATGGTATCTAAAGCATCCAACCAGATGATCATTAACCATACCGGCTGCCTGCATAAACGCATAACAGATAGTGGGCCCCACAAATTTAAATCCTCTTATTTTTAAATCTTTGCTCATCGATACGGATTCTTCGGTCCAGGCGGGAATTTGGTCCAGCGTCTTCCAGGTGTTTCTAATGGTTTTACCGCCTGTGAATTGCCAGATATAATCATTGAAACTGCCAAATTCATCCTGGATCATCAGAAACGACTTTGCATTTTGAACCGCCGCTTCAATTTTGAGCTTATTTCGAATAATTCCCTTATTGGAAAGCAATTGTTTGACTTTACGCGTATTGTAGGTGGCTATTTTGCGAGCATCGAAATGATCAAAGGCCTTCCGATAGTTGGCTCGCTTTTTTAGAATCGTAATCCAGCTTAGCCCAGCCTGAAAGCCATCCAATAAAAGGAACTCAAACAATTGACGGTCATTGTGCAGCGGAACACCCCATTCACTATCATGGTACTTTACGTAGATGGGGTCGTTACCGGCCCATGGGCATCTCTTTTTCATAGGGAAAAATTCCTGCAGGAAAGTAACACCATCTGAAATGGGTACATCGATTCTTTTGAGCAGGCATTCGGATTTGTCAGAACTGCATCACCTGAATCTTGCATGTAATTCCGTACAAGATTCTTTTAAACTAGATCTTGCATGAAAATTAAAGCGATAAAATGGATTTCTTCCTAAGCATCTTGATAGCTGATATAGCCTACGAATCTATTTTGTCGGATACGATGTTGTTAAGATAAGTTCAAATGTATTGTTGGAAGCTATCTCAAAAATAGTAGATTACGCTCAAGGGCAAGGCGAAAACCGATTCAAAAGTGGAGTCCGCCTCCGGCGGATTAGATGCATTTTTGAGATAGCTTCTAATTTTCATGCAAGATTCAGTTATTAGCTGAAAAGGTAGAACCCCAAAGCCTTATCAACGGTTTCAAAAGGCGCAAATTCGGCGCCGATATGCTGGTCGCGCTGATTTCTGATAATGACGGTCTTTTTGATCAATGTGCGCTGGACGTCGTCTAGATGAAATTCAATTTTCATCTGATCACCGAGGGCAAAGTTTTGTTTTACGTTCAATTTAATTTTCACCCCGGATGTAGAGATATCTTCAATGGTCATCAGTCCGCGGTTCTGGGGCTGGCCGTCGATAAAATGGATGTAGGTCCCCGGCAGGTTAGTCTCCTTGCGATACTGCTTTCTTTTTTCCAAGATGGCTTTGTATGCATTCCCGCACGGACATTTGACATTTACCTTGACCATCTTATCAAGGGTCGCATATTTGGAAACGTCTACGGTTCTCGTCCGTGTGCATTGCGGACAGGAAAACGTTGCCATCTGTTTGCTGGTTACATAAACTTTCTGGTTCATTATAAATCGACCTGATAAACCGCAGAATACCAAAGCTAGCATTCTGTAGCACTGAAATTATAGACCCTATAGAAAATGAATCCAACGATCGTCAGAAAAAACCTGGTGAGAAGGCAACTATAAAACACCAAGTTTATTCATTTTTATCACAGAATCTTTTGTTTTTAAAGCGTTATTTGAGCAATTCGATATCTGGCCAGACCCTTATGAGGGCAGGTTTTTACAGCATCGATAAGGTTTGCAAAAGTTCGAATTTTCATTTTTCGAATTTTAAGAACTGCTAAACTTAGAGTCCATGCGCATTTAAAATGATTTCTTCCTGTGAAACCAATAAAAATAGGGTTTTATTTATTGACTTTCGAACTATTTTGCTGTAGACTTTTTCAAAAAACGCAATGAAAAATACCCAAAACAAAAAGAAGGAGGCTTAAATGACAAAGGCAGAATTGATTGACAAAATGGCAAAGGACGCTAAGGTATCAAAGGTTGCCGCCGGCAAGGTGCTTGATTCTTTCATGGCCAATGTGACCAAAGCATTGAAGAAAAAGAACGGAAAAGTGACCCTAGTTGGTTTTGGAACTTTTCAGAAAACACGTCAGAAAGCTCGCAAAGGCCGCAACCCGCAGACGGGTGCTCCGATTAAAATCAAGGCCAAAAACGTCGTCAAATTCAAAGCCGGCAAAGGTTTAAAGGCTGCCATCTAACTCGATTGTTACTCTTAAAGGCAGCTTATCAGCATCCCCTGTGCTGATAAGCTGCCTTTTTTATTTTATGGCCTCTTTTGGGCAGTTGTCCTACAATATCGGCAATCCAATCCGTCCAACCGATAGGCGCCCTGTTCGGTTTTTATATTGCGCGGCTTGATTTCTTTTGGCCAGCCCTTACGTTTTACTGATAATACAGAGAGCGGAGGGCCATCATTGTGAGTTCCAAGCAGCCTGATTATCAGCACGATATTCTAGAAGAGATCGATGAAAAAACAACCGAACCGCCGATGTACAAGGTACTGCTTCACAATGATGATTACACAACAAAAGCCTTCGTTGTAGAGATATTGATTGTAGTCTTTAACAAGTCCATCGACGAGGCAACCCGTCTAATGTGGCAGGTGCACCGCAGCGGTGTTGGCGTATGCGGGGTCTATCCTTACGAATTGGCAGAAACCAAAATAAATCTTGTAACCAAAATCGCCCAGGAAAACGGTTTCCCCCTCAAGACGAGCATGGAACAGGAATAAACCGAAGGATACGATAATGCAGCAGTTGAATGAAAAGGATATTTTGACTAAAGTTACCAGATATAATTTGATCCGCAACGAGAGATTAATTTATATCGACGTGCACGAAACAAAGGCCGGAAACTTGGCCGGAAAATTTGTGGCCGTTCCAAACCTCGTCAATATTGTTGCCCGGCAGGAATTTCAGGGCACCGGTGAAACGGAGGAGGATGCGTTGGAAAATTGCCTCCAAAAAATAAAGAAATTTGAAATCGAAGAACTGTTCCCTCAGAAAGAAGAATAACGCCGTCCCGACACACTTTAATCACACCCGCGTGCCTTCCTATTGCATTTGGATCGTTCATGAATCATCAACAAGTTGAAAATAAGATGGATGCCCCGTGGTAGCACTCTTGATCACTTACGCCGAATTTGCTGCTAGCCTGGGGAGCCGGTACTGTTCCAAGCAACGATGGTCAGATGACTAGATTGCAGGTAAGTTCTGAATTGAACCAGCTAGGGTTTATGGTTTTGTAAAATTTTTGTAATTTTCGGCTGGTATGCATTCTTGGCAGCCATTTTGTTGGCCCTCGTTTTCATAATCAACAGCGCGGCAAAAAAACCGGAAAACCCGATCAAAACAGATACGGCTGATGGATTAGCGCTGATAAGAGGAGCCAGCATCTGCCCAACGAGGGCGCCGGCAACCAAGACAATGATGGGGAACACATAGATTAAAAAGGTGGCTTTTAACAATGATTTGGTTTCAAAACTTAAGACAATTCGATCCCCTGCCCTGGCCCCGGCAAGGTTCAATGCTTTGACTTCCACTTCCTGACTGTTGCTGAGGGTATTACACGAATTTCTTGCCGTGCATCCCTGGCAGGCACTGCTGCGTGTCGTTTTGACCCAGGCAGCTTCAGAATTGGTTCGAAGGACAACGCCGTGTTCAGTAGCCATTGATGACCTCGCTCACCGATCGTATCCTAAAATTATAGAAGTCGATTGTTATATTTTGGTGGTGTTGCGATCTTGAAGCAACTCAATATTTAAGGTGTCAGTGTTCAGGTGGCAGCAATTCGGTCCGAAGGGCCTTGCATTCTTCCTTGGGATCTGAGGCCTTGAATGGTTACAATACAATTTAAGGTTTCGATGTGAAGCACGCTGGCCTGACACCTGAAACCTGCCACCTGACACCTTCTGTTATACTTTATAAATAGCTTACAGCACGCTATACAAGTACCTGAATTATACACGCATCGAGTAAAGGACTTTACCCAGAAGCTTCGGTTGGTTCCTCCTTTTCGTCAACCGACGCCTTTTGGGTATGCTCGTAGCAAATCAACCCGCACTGTAGACATCGATCCGCTTCTTCTTTGGCCATCGCAGCGGAAAAACCGCGTTCAACCTCGCCGCATACCGCCAGTTCTTTGCCACTGCATATGGGCATTATCTGGCGCCGGCTGGCTTGAACATTTTCAACATGATATACATTTTGCAGGGTTGATTGCGGTGTGATCACATGCTCCGTTAGACCGGGAGATAGTCCATGCATGATCTGATGAATGGATGCAGCTGCCCGGCGCCCCCCACCGATGGCTTTGATAGCTGCGCTGTAATCCGCCAGCACATCACCATCTGCGAATAGGCCGACCTCATCTTTGAAGGCAGGTTGTTTGTAAGGTGGGGTACCTTCCCAAAGCAAAGACGCATTTGGTGGTGATTCGACCGCTTCAGCTTCTTCAGCTTCGGCACCTTCCGGTTGTTGAGGACGGGTAAACACCATTTCTGGAAATCGGCCAGTGGCCAGTATCAGTGTCTGAGCCGGCAGGCGCGTTAATTTTGAGGTAGCGACTTCAATATATTCTAACTGCTCGAGCTGATCCGCCTGGCCTATCAGGCGGTTAATTGCTGCATCGCAGACAATATTCAGATCGGTCATACCCCGTTTTTCTAATTCCGCATCAGATACAGGACTGTTTTCCCAGCTCTCGCGAAACAAGACGGTGACGGTTGTAGCGCCCCTTTCTTTGCAAGCTTTGGCGGCATCAAGCGCCAGTTTGCCGCCACCGGCAATGACAATTTCAGAGCCAATCGATAAATCCTCTGCCGGTTGCGCTCCGAATCGCATCAGATCTACCAGCATATAAGTTCCGGGAATCGGTGATTCAATCTGATCTTTTGCCCCACGTGACAGGCGGCTATCCCAGCCACCGGAAGCTAAAAATACAGCATCAAATTCTTCTTGCAGCAATGAATTAATCGAAAAATCACGACCAAGAACCTTTTCAGTTTCGATGGTTACGCCCATTTCAACGATGCCCGCAATATCCCAGTCCAATATCTCCTCGGGCAGCCGGTCCTTCGAAATGGCGCTTCTGAGCAGCCCGCCCAGTTTTTCGGTGGCTTCATATACGGTTGCGGCATGTCCCAGACGCGCTATAAAAAACGCCACAGATAAACCTTGTACACCGCCGCCAACAATCGCGATTTTGCGGCCGGTATCTGGCGCCTTATAAGGTAAGACACGTTTGCCGCTATCTTTTTCAAAATCGGCGGCGTAACGCTTCAGATAATTGATGGCCACCGGCTCATCGATATAATTGCGCCGGCACTCAAGTTCACAGGGACGCGGACAAATCCGGCCAATCACAGCAGGAAAAGGATTGCGTTCCTTGATGACCTGAACAGCACGATGATGGTTTCCCTGCGATATTTGGTGAATGTACTCCCGTATGTTGATACCGGCCGGACATCCCCGCTGACAGGGTGTCGTGCATTCATCGGTGGTGTACTCGCGGATAATCCTTCGCGTAACCGAAGATAGATTAATAATGTGCTTCGGGCACACCCGTTCGCAGGTGCCGCAACCCGTGCATCTTTGCTCGACGACAACAGGCAGACCTTTGGGGCCCATTCCGATAGCATTGAATGGACAGGCCCTGGCACAAGTTCCCAGTCCCAAGCAACCAATGGTACATACTTTCATCCCGCCGCCCAGCAGGGCCACCGCCCGGCAATCATCTAAACCGTTATACACATATTTGGTATCCGCATCCGAAACCCCGAAAAAGCATCCCGGCAAGGCGATATCCGGTTCGACCGCTTCGATCTTAACTCCCATAATGCCGGCAATGGCTTCGGCTACCTCTTCACCGGCAGCCACGCATGAATTTGGAGCGGCTATCCCGGCAACAATGGCTTCGGCATTGGCGCTGCAACCCGGCAGCCCGCAACCACCTCAGTTCGCGCCGGGCAATTCTTCTTCGATCGCCAATATTTTGGGATCAACATACACATAGAAAACTTTGGATGCGATGGCCAAAATGATGCTGATGGCCAATCCCATGCCGCCCATTAAAATGATTGCGTCAGTCATTGGACTCCCTCGGCTAAATATTAAGGGTGATCTGAAATGAGATAAGTAACCTAAGATAGATTGAGTGAATCATATAACACAGAATTCACCGGATAAATTAAATTTATGAAACCTAATTGAGCGATTGTCGAGGTCAAAGATCCGCCTCAGGAGGATTGCTGCGGCTACACGGCAGATGTCGTTCCGCTATAGTAAACTATGCGGAACGGCATCTAATCCGACTGCGGCGGAGTGAGATCGGCAATCCCGGAGGGTTCCAAATTTTTTAATTTAAAATGGATAGAATTCCTTAAAGTGAGATTCATTAGCATTTTAAAATTTGGAACGCTCATTTAGGTTAATCGATTGCATCAAACTTGCATTTATCATAGCACGTCATGCATTTGATGCATTTTTCTTTGTCAATAACGGCCACCTCCTTCTTTTTCCAGTCAATGGCCTCAACCGGGCAGGCTCGAAAACACATGCCGCATTTGGTACACAGCTCCGGTTGCACTTCAAACTTTAACAGGGCCACACAGCGCTTGGCCGGACAGCGTTTTTCTAAAACATGGGCTTCGTACTCGTCTTTAAAATACCGCAACGTTGACAGAACCGGATTAGGCCCCGTCTGGCCCAAACCACACAGTGCCGCTTCCTTGATGGTGTCAGAGAGTTCCTCCATAATGGCAATATCTTCCGGCACCCCGTGACCTTCACAAATTTTTTCAAGAAGCTGCAGCAGCCGCCGTGTGCCTTCACGACAGGGGGTGCATTTCCCGCAGGATTCATCCTGCACAAAATCCATAAAAAAGCGTGCCATGTCCACCATACAGGTGTTTTCGTCCATCACAATCGCGCCACCCGACCCCATGATGGCACCAACCTTGGCAATTTCCTCATAGTCGATGGGGATATCCAGATATTGCTCAGGCACGCATCCGCCAGAAGGCCCACCGAGCTGCACGGCCTTAAACTTTTTCTTGTTGGGAACGCCACCGCCAATATCATAAATCATTGTTTTCAGCGTGGTGCCCATCGGCACTTCCACCAGACCGATGTTGTTGACATCACCCGAAAGCGCAAAGACTTTGGTCCCTTTGCTGCTTTCCGTACCGACACTGGCATACCAGTCCCCACCGTTGAGAATGATCTGAGGAATGTTGGCCAGTGATTCGACATTATTTAAGATGGTAGGTTTTTCCCATAAGCCCTTGAGGGCTGGAAAAGGCGGACGCGGGCGCGGCATCCCGCGCTTGCCCTCAATTGAGCGCATCAGCGCAGTTTCTTCACCGCAAACAAAAGCACCGGCACCCTGGTAAATATCGATATCGAAGTCAAAACCAGAGCCAAGGATATCGCTGCCCAGCAACCCATACTCCCTGGCCTGCTCAATGGCAATGTCCAGCCTGCGGATGGCTAGCGGATATTCCGTGCGCGCGTAAATATACCCGTGCTGGGCATTGATGGCCCGGGCGGCAATCAACATGCCTTCCAAAATAGCATGCGGATCAGATTCTAGAATGCTGCGATCCATAAAAGCGCCCGGATCGCCTTCGTCTGCATTACACAATACGTATTTGATATCACCAGCACTTTTGCTGGCAAATTCCCACTTCAATCCGGTAGGGAACCCGGCACCCCCCCGCCCTCTCAAGCCCGATTTTTTCACCTCAGCAATGATGTCTTCGGGTTCCATCTCCTGCAGCGCCTTGGCAGCGCCAAAGTAGCCATCGCGGGCGATGTATTCCTCAATCACCTCCGGATCAATGGCCCCTTTGTTGCGCATCGCCCAAAACATCTGATGCTCAAAGAAGGGAATCTCAACCATATTGGGAATGGTTTCTTTGGAAGCGGGCTCCACATAAAATAGTTTTTTGACCGGTCGGCCCTTGAGAAAGTGCTCTTCAACGAGGTGCGGAATGTCTTTAACCTTCAACTTCTGATAAAAAATACCTTCAGGCTGAACCAGCATAACCGGTCCGACCGCACAAAAACCATTGCAGCCGGTCTCAATGATCTTAATTTCGTCTGTTAGCTCCCGGCGGTCTATTTCTTTTTGGAGTTCTGCGTGAAAGACGTTGCTTTTATAAGCGTGGCAGCCTGTTCCGCCGCACAACATCAACTGTGTTCTCACTTTATTCATGCTGGGCTCCCGCAAGTGATCATTGAATATTTAAGATTGATTATTGAATATTTTACCGCTTTCAGTCGAGTTCAAAAATTACAAATTAAATGGAACACTTTTAATTGAGAGTTCGAAATATCAAAAAGGATAGAATTCCTCAATTATACAATTATCAATATTCAATGTTTCTTACTTACCACGAACCATCCAATCCACGAAGTCCATTGACATACAATCGCCCGCTGGCAACAAACAGGGAATATTTTGTCATCAAGGCGGGCATTTGATAAAATTTTGCCAGTTCGATAACGGGTGTATCGGGCTTTTTACCCCTGACAAACACCACCGCTGCAACATCAGCGACCTTGGCGGTTCGCAACACCTGCTCGGTTGTCAGGCCGGTCAGCAAAACCGCATCTTTGGCGACCGCCGACAGCACATCCGCCATTAAATCAGCGCCCCCGGCACCCACGACATTGCGATCCAGCTGATCTTCTCCTGTTAGAACAGTGGCATCCAGAATCTTTTGAATTTCAGATAATTTCATCAGCGCCACACTGTCGGCTACTCGTATTTTTCCAGCACTTCGATAACCTTGTCGGCTTTGACATCACCGTATGTATCCTCATCTACGACCACGACAGGTGCCAGACCGCATGCCCCAAGGCATCGGACGGCCTCCAGTGAAAACCGACGATCTTCGGTGGTGCTGCCTTCTTCAAGCTGGTATTCATTGCCGATCCGGCTCATCACTTCTTTAATGCCTTTTACATAACAGGCAGTACCTAAGCAGGCTTTGATCAGGTGTCGGCCCTTGGGCGTCAGGGAAAACAAGGAATAAAATGAAACCACCCCAAACACCTCGCTGCGGGACAAATTCAGACCATCGCTGATATAGTCAATCAGCTCCACCGGCAACCAGCCGACCACATCCTGGCATTCTCTCAAAACACCAATGATTGAACCGGGCACATTGCAGTTGGTAGAAATGATGTCATCGATTTTAGGCCACATTTCATCTGAAATTTCGGGATGGTCAGGACGGGTGTCAGGTGCCATGGGCAGATCTCCCTCGTTTGCTCGTGGTTATGACAGATACGATAAAGCTGAAACGTTACCAAACATATAATTTGGTCACCCATTACACAATAAAAGCGGGGCAGGATCAAGGGAGTTTGTATGTCACAATGTCATAAAAAAGTCAATGAGAACATCCTGTTTTGAGCCATCATATCTGATGGCTTGACGACTGCTATCTGCTGAACTAAAATGACATCTTTCTCAGGTATGTTTAAACTGAAACCGCAGAGGCAAGCCATGCAAAATTTAATGCAGCATCTGGCAGAAACCACCGCTTTCATCAAAGGCAAGACCCAGGTCAGACCGTATATCGGTTATTTGACCGGTACCGGTCTGGGTGAAAGTGCCGAATCGATGTCGATTGATCTAACCGTTAAATACAAAGACATCCCTCATTTTCCACTGTCAACGGTTCAATCTCACAAAGGCCAGTTGCTGGTCGGTGAACTCAACGGTTGCCCGATGATCACCCTGCAGGGCCGCTTTCATCTCTATGAAGGCTATAGCCCGCTCGAAGTCACCTATCCGATTCGCCTGATGCAACAACTTGGCGTCAAAATTCTGTTCCTTTCCAACGCCGCCGGTGGTCTGAATCCCAAATTTAGCGCCGGCGACATCATGTTAATTGATGACCATATCAATTTGACTGCAACCAATCCGTTGATCGGCCCCAACGATGACCATCTGGGCACCCGATTTCCGGATATGTCCCGCGCTTATCACCCTGACCTCATCGCTTTTGCCGAAGAAACGGCTCATGCCGCTAAAATAAAGTACCAGAAAGGCATTTATGTCGGTCTGATAGGGCCGGCCCTTGAAACCCCGTCGGAGGTCACGTTTTTACAAACCATTGGAGCGGAGGCTGTTGGATTTTCAACAGTGCAGGAAGTCATCGCCGCCGTCCATGGTGGCCTGCGGGTGTTGGGGCTGTCGACGATTACCAATGTTCACAACCCTGCAGATCCGGTTCCCGCCAACGTTGAAGAAATCATCGCTGTCGCTCAAAAAGCAGCGCCGTTGCTGGAAGCGATCCTTAAAGGAGTTGCCAAACGAATTTATGAAACCGAAATTCGCTGATATCCTGATCATAAACGGAACCATCCTGACAATGGATGCCAATGACACCACCATCGTCAATGGCACAGTTGCTATCGCCAAGGATAGCATCGCGGCAGTTGGTCCGGCAGAAAAATTTTCCGATTGGCGCGCATCCGAGGTTATCGATGCCCAGGGCGGAATTGTCATGCCCGGACTGATCAACAGCCATACGCATGCTGCCATGACGTGTTTTAGAGGGCTGGCAGATGACCTGCCATTGATGACCTGGCTCAATGATCATATATTTCCAGCAGAAACCAAGCTAACTGAACAGATGGTCTACGCCGGCAGCCTGTTGGCCTGCGCAGAGATGATCATGTCCGGCACCACCTGCTTCTGCGACATGTATCTGTTCGAGGATGCCGTTGCCCGAGCCGCCCATGATGCCGGTATGCGCGCGGTGGTCGGTGAAGTCTTGTATGATTTCGACTCGCCCAATTACGGCCCCATTGACAATGGTTTTGAATATACCCGCAAAATGATCGATACCTGGCAGGATGATCCATTGATTAATATCGCTGTAGAACCGCATTCGGTCTATTTGTGTGCGCCGAAATTACTTAAGAAGGCATTTGACCTGGCCCAGGAATTTGCGCTGCCACTGGTCATCCATTTAGCTGAATCTAAAAGCGAAATTGAGCAAGTCAAAGAGCGATATGGTCGGACACCGGTGGAACATATGGCTGAACTTGGGCTATTGGCTCCCAATGTGGTCGCTTGCCATTGTGTTGAGCTGACGGAAAACGATATCGCCCTACTGCAACGTTTTGATGTCAAAGTCGCACACAATGCCGAAAGCAACATGAAATTGGCATCCGGTGTGGCGCCAATCCCCAGGCTGATAGATGAGGGCATCTGCGTGGGATTGGGAACCGATGGTTGCGCAAGCAACAATGACCTGGACCTTTTTTTGGAAATGGACACAGTGGCCAAACTCCATAAGGCCAAAACCTTAGATCCCACCGTTATGAATGCGCAAACAGTTCTCAAAATGGCCACCCGTAAAAGTGCTGCGGTCTTGGGTATGGATTCGGTTATCGGTTCCCTCGAGGCTGGTAAAAAAGCAGATCTTATCATCATCGACACCAACAAACCCCACCTGACGCCAATGTACAGTCCGGTTTCGCATCTGGTTTATGCAGCCATGGGAAGTGACGTCCGTGCGTCTATTATTAACGGCACAATCGTAATGAATGACGGACAGCTTAAGACCATGAACCTCGGCAGGGTTATGGACGAGGTCAACCAAATCGCACAGGATATCATAGCCACTAAATAACAGAATTGGATCTTTGTTCAGGTAACGTGATCCCATGCCCTACGATCTTGTCATCCATAACGGTACTTTTGTAACCGTCAATGAGCGCTTTGATATTATTCCTGACGGTCTGCTGTGCATCAAAGCGGGCACTATTGAACGCCTCGATATCCTGCCTGCTGATCAGTCACCGCCGCCAGCAACTGAGACGATTGACGCCAATGGTGGGATCGTGTTGCCGGGTTTGGTGAACAGTCACACCCATCTTCCCATGACCCTCTTTCGCGGTTTGGCCGACGACCTGCCATTGGACAGCTGGTTAAACGAACATATTTTCCCGGCTGAAAGCGCCCATCTTCAACCTGACAATGTAAGTTGGGGTGCCTTGCTGGCATGCGCTGAAATGCTGCTTTCGGGAACAACCACCTGCTGTGACGGCTATTTTTTTGAAGACCAGGTGGCAGCGGCTGTGGAAACCAGTGGTTTGCGTGCGGTATTGGCCCAGGGGATAATTGATTTTCCGGCGCCCGGCGTGCCGGATCCTAAAAATAATATAAAGGCTTCCCGGGCATTTGTCTCCAAGTGGCAGCACGCATCCGCTTTGATCACGCCTTCGGTATTTTGTCATTCAGCCTATACCTGCAGCGGCGAAACCTTAACAAAAGCCAAAGCGCTTTGCATTGATGCCGGCCTGTGTTTTCAAATTCATGCAGCCGAAACCCAAACTGAGTGCCGGCAGATACAGCAAAAATATAGAAGCACACCCATTGCTTATTTGGATGACCTGGGGGTACTGGATGCAGACACCTTGCTGGTTCATTGTGTTTGGCTTACAGATGACGACATTGACATCATTGTTAAACGCAAGGCCAGTATTGCGCATAACCCGGAAAGCAATGCCAAATTGGCTGCCGGCATTGCACCGGTACCCCAGCTTATAAAGGCCGGTATACCGCTGGGACTTGGAACCGATGGATGCGCCAGCAACAACAACCTTGATGTGTTCCACGAAATGGACATGGCCGCCAAGATCCACAAAGCACAATCACATGACCCCACTACGATGGATGCCCGAACCGTGGTTGAGATGGCCACCATCGGTGGTGCCCGGGCCATTGGTCTGGATCACCAGATCGGCTCTCTTGAAGTGGGCAAACAGGCCGATGTGATCGTTATCGATCATCGCAGCCCGCATTTGACACCGATGTATCATCCGGCATCACATATTGTCTATACCGCACAAAGCGCCGATGTACGTGATGTCGTGGTCGCCGGACAAGTTTTGGTGCGCAATCGACAGATTCTCAGCCTGGATGTTGAAGAGATTATGTCAAAAGTCAACGAGATTGCCGATCAAATTCAAAAGAGCCGATGAGTTCTAAAGGCCTGGTTTCAGGTGTTCCGCCGCAGGCGGATTAAGGTGTCAGGGAAGTTAAGACAAAACCCCGAGCCAGTGCAAACATACGTCTATTAGAGCTGTTGAATAGCAAAGACTCTGCATTGGACACCAAAGGCCTGACACCTGACACCCGAAACCTGACACCAATTTTGGGGCTGACACCTGAAACCTTTCTGTTGAGGAAACCTGAAATTTATAAGACTAACGAGCTGCTTATTTAAAGGAAACTTAAAATGAACTTGACCGACATAATCAAAGCCGCTCACGGTGAAACACCCGTTGATTTGCTGCTAACCAATGCACAGATTGTCGATGTCATGACCGGCGAAATTGTCCCGCAGGCGCTTGCCATCAGCAATGGTATCATCGTCGGATGTGGCCAATATGAGGCCAAGGAAATTGTGGATTTAAACAAGCGCTATGTCGCACCCGGTTTTATTGATTCCCACGTTCATATTGAAAGCGCCATGACATGCATATCCGAATTTGCCCGGGCCATCGTCGTGCACGGCACCACGACCGTAGCCGCCGATCCCCATGAAATCGCCAATGTGTTGGGCACAGACGGCATTGCCTATATGCTGCAGGCAGCCGAAGACCAACCGATCGACATTTATTTTACCTTGCCCTCCTGCGTGCCGGCCACCGATATGGAAACCGCGGGCGCCCGCCTGACGGCCGAAGATCTTGAGCCCTTTTTTAGCCACAAAAGAGTTGTGGCCCTGGCTGAAATGATGAATTATCCGGGCGTCATTTTTGGCGACCCGGATGTTCTGGCCAAAATCGATATGGCCAAAAGACACCGTAAGCCGATCGACGGGCATGCACCGGGTGTTAATGGAAGAGCACTGAATGCCTATATCGCCGCTGGCATCAGAAGCGATCATGAGTGCACCACCGCGCAGGAAGCCAGAGAAAAAATGGCTGCTGGAATGCACATTATGATTCGCCAGGGGACCGGTGCTAAAAATTTAAAGGCATTGCTGGAGGCTGTAAATGATCGCACGTCCAGACGTATGATGTGGTGCACCGATGATCGCCACCCCCATGACCTGATCGAAGAGGGCCATATAGATTCAATCGTGCGCGAAGCCATAGGATCGGGTCTGGATCCGATTTTGGCCATCCAAATGGCCACACTGAATCCGGCCGAATACTTTCGTCTTGATCATCTGGGCGCCATTGCCCCTGGCAGACAGGCTAATTTGGTCGTCTTTTCCAATTTGCAAAAACCGGTGATCGAACAGGTATATTGCCGCGGTGTTGTGACCGCCGAAAACGGAAAGATCCTGCCCCATATACAGGCACCGGCGCCGGCGCCGATTGCCCCTTCAATGCATGTGGATTTGAATACAATTGATTTCAGCATTGCGGCTGATAATAAAAACATACGCGTCATTGAACTCGTGGCGGATCAGTTGATTACTCATGAGTGCATCGAACAGCCGACCATCAGAAATCTTCAGGCCGTCAGCGACCCATCAAGGGATTTATTGAAGCTGGCAGTTGTGGAACGCCACAGCGCCAGCGGCAATATCGGCAAGGGATTTGTCAAAGGCTTCGGCCTAAAGCACGGCGCCCTGGCATCCAGTGTCGCCCATGATTCCCACAATATCATCGTTGTCGGCGCTACCGATGCAGATATGCAGACCGCATTAGAAGCCGTTGTCAATATGGGTGGTGGTTTGGCAGCTGCATCAAACCGAAAGATTCTGGCACGTCTGGCATTGCCGCTAGCCGGGTTAATGTCCTTTGAGCCGGTCAGCAGGGTGCAACGGCAGCTGGATGCCTTAATCGATGTCACTCAAGAAATGGGCTGCATTTTAACCGATCCCTTTATGATCCTGTCATTTCTGGCGCTGCCTGTCATCCCGGCATTAAAGCTGACGGACAAAGGTCTGATCGATGTGAACAAATTTGAAGTTGTCTCTTTATATGTGTGATGGGTCAGTGTTTAGCCTGACTTATCATTGACACTGAAATCCCTTTGCTCTATACTTTGTGAGCCTTAAGTGTTCGGTATGTTTAATTTTTGCCCTTTTTAGCCGGCTGGTGAAATACCACACGCCCTCATTAACTAAATGAAAAATGGAATCGGTATATGAAGCTATCCGAAATTGTTGATGCGCTCGATGCAACCCTTTTAACCGGTGAGGACAAACTGGATGAAGTCATCACCAGATGCGGTGCCAGTGATCTGATGAGCGATGTGCTGGCCGCGGTTTCCGAAGATTGTGTCTTATTAACCGGTTTGACGACCATCCAGGTCATTCGTACGGCCATGGTAGCCGGCGTCGGGGCGGTAGTCATTGTCAGAAAGAAAAAGCCGCCCCAGGAAGTGATCGACATGGCCAAAGAACAGGGCATACCGCTTATATCGAGCCCGTATTCAATGTTTGTCTCCTGCGGCAGACTGCATGCGTGCAATCTTGTTGGGCTTGACGGACAACGTTAATCTGACAATGTTCAGTGACCGTCCCGCCTGAAAGACCGCACCACCCGGAAATTTAAAAATGGCCCAGCTAAAAAAAAGCTTTCCCATTAAAAGCAGAGATTTTATTCGGGCCGGCGAAGCCTCGATTAACGTTCAAAACCTGCTAAAATCAATGGATTTCGATCCACGCTTGATTCGGCGGGTCGCTATCTGCGGCTATGAAAGCGAAATGAACGTCGTCATGCATGGCGGGGACGGCACCCTGAGCATTGAAGTGGACAGCGACAAGCTAATTTTGGAAGTCACCGATGATGGCCCGGGCATCCCCGATATTGACTTGGCCATGCAGGCCGGATATTCAACGGCCAATGATGACCATCGTGAGATGGGTTTTGGCGCCGGCATGGGTTTACCGAATATGAAAAAAAATTCAGATCGGATTCAGGTTGAATCCCCGGAAAACAATGGGACCGTGGTTCGAATGACTTTTTTTATCCCTGACAAAGGAACATCAGATTGAGCAAAAGACATACCTCGACTTGCTTTGTCCGTTTTGACCGGGACCTGTGTGCCGGCCACGGGTCATGTCTGAGGGTTTGTCCTACCAAAGCCATTCGCATCAAAAGAAAGAAGGCTGTTCGAATTGTGGACCAGTGCATCGGTTGCGGTGAATGCATTCGCATCTGCCGTGAACGCGCCGTCAGTGCAGCAACCGAAGGTCCTGACATTCTGAATAAGGACCAGGTCGCCATTGCGCTGGTGTCACCGGTTCTCTACGCGCAGTTTCCCGGTGTGATGCCCAAAGATGTGCTGTTGGGCCTGCGTCAGATGGGTTTTCAGCACACCATCGACATGTCTTATTTTCTGGAAATGTTCCAGTGTGCCACCGAGGAATTCATCAGTCGCAACCGCGCGTCCGAGCAGGCTCCATGGCCCCTGATTTCACCGATCTGCCCCATCGTGGTCAGGCTGATTGCATTTAAATTTCCCAGCCTATTGCCCAATGTCTTACCGGTGTTGCGGCCGGTGGCATTGATGGCGCGCGAGGTTAAACGGCGACTTATTCCCGAATATCTGGATAAGGGCCAGGAGGTT
This sequence comes from Desulfobacterales bacterium, assembly GCA_030066985.1. NCBI lineage: Bacteria > Pseudomonadati > Thermodesulfobacteriota > Desulfobacteria > Desulfobacterales > Desulfobacterales bacterium. Next base: position 85,816 of record JASJAN010000007.1, on the reverse strand, counting down.
GTTTTATACTACATCAATCCCTGCCCGACCAAAAAAGATCCAGCATGCCTGCCTGCTCGCAAAAAGACCGCACCTGCTGAGGTAGCGCTTGGAATCAACGACATTTATCCGCACCTGATAAAACATGTGGAGCAAATCAAGGCGGCGGATGCCATTCCTTTTTATCAAACCCGCTTTGAATACGAGACCTGTGCCACGGGCAACGCCTCCATGTGGGGCATGTCCGGTGGAGAAATCGCTGACATGGATATCGAGCGATCTTTGGCAGTTTCAGGGATGGAAGAAACGATTAGCTATTTAGAAAAAATTGAGATGGGGTTGTTTCAGGATATCGAGTATATTGAATTCCGGACCTGCCGAGAAGGCTGCCTGGGCGGGGTGCTAAACGCTATCGATAAGTATCTCGCCAAAAGTGCGGTCCAAAAAATGATCAAGCGATATGGTCTCGGCAGACGCCTGCATCGTGAAAACATTTTGCGAATGTATGAAAAAGGCGAATTTCAAAGCGAGAAAGACCCATCCAAACTGACCAGTTTGTTTGGTGCCCGCAAAAAGGCGCTGTCCATCGATTCAATGCAAGAAATTGAGAAAGTGATGCTACTGATTAAAGGGACCGACTGCACCGCGTGCGGGGCACCGGACTGCCGTACATTTGCCGAAGATGTGGTACGGGGTCAAGCGGCTTTGAAAGATTGTCTTTTTATCGATGCCCAAAGCAAGGCGAAACGCAAATCCGCCACACCGAGAAGAAAGGATGCTGCTAAAAATGTTGGTCAAAGACCTGGTAGATAAATTCGATCTTGAAGTTGCCGGTGGGCAACAAGGACTTGACCGTGAGGTCAACGAGGGCTATTGCGGCGATTTGTTAAGTGAAATTATGGGAAACGCACCGATCGGATGCGCCTGGCTGACCATTCAGGGGCATCAGAATATTGTGGCGGTGGCCGTGCTGCGTGAAATGGCCGCCATAATTATTACCAGTGGCCAGAAACCGGATGCGGAAACCATCCAAAAAGCGGACCAGGAAGGCATTCCTATTTTGCAGTGGCCAGATTCGTCATTTCAACTGGCCGGCCGGCTTTTTAGCGCCGGAATTGGAAATACAGAGTGAGCCCAGCAGGTTGAAATGCTGTACGGATAAAGGACGAACTGGTGTTAAAGAAAATCAAAGCCGACCTCCATATTCACTCTTGCCTCTCACCTTGCAGCGACTGGGATATGAGTCCCAAAAAGATTATTCAAAAGAGTCTTGAGCAACAACTTGATTTAATCGCCATCTGTGATCACAATACAGCCGAGAACGCTGCCGCAACCATGCGCGAGGGCCGTCGGCAGGGTATTGCCGTTTTGCCGGGTATGGAAATCTGCTCCAGAGAAGAAGTGCACATGGTCACGCTTTTCAAAAGCGTAGAAGATGCCATAAATATGCAGCAATATATTTATAAGCATCTGAGTGGAAATAATCAGCCGGAGGTGTTCGGGCATCAGGTGATCGCTGATGAGCACGATCAGGTCCTGGGCGAAAATCCGCGCCTGTTGATCGGCGCCACAGGCCTGAGCCTTATGGATATTGTGCAAAAAGCCCATCATATCGGCGGTATCTGTATCAGCTCTCATGTGGATCGCCCGTCTTACAGCTTAATCGGTCAATTGGGATTTATCCCGGAAGATCTGCAATTAGACGCTGTAGAGGTATCTTACCGCGTGCCCCTTGAAAAAGCACGAACAGAGGTGCCGGGTATTGGCGATTATCCTTGTGTAACAGCTTCAGACGCCCATTTTTTACACGATATCGGTAAGGTGTGGACCGAATTCATTATGGCAGCGCCTTCCCTGGAGGAACTAACGATGGCATTCACCGGTACGGAAGGGCGTCATATTATAAGTTAAATGCGAGAACTATCGTTACATATTTTAGACGTTGTCGAAAACGGGATTACTGCCGGAGGCAACTGTATCTGGATTGAGGTTGAAGAAGATCTTAAGGCAGACCAGCTTAAAATTGTGATTCGAGACAATGGTCACGGGATGCCGGTTGAAAAAATGCAAAATATCAACGACCCCTTTATCACATCCCGTACCACACGCAGGGTCGGACTGGGACTGTCGCTTTTAGCTGCCGCTGCCGAGCGCTGCGAAGGGAAATTACGGGTCGACACAGAACCCGGCAAAGGAACAGAGGTTGAAACAACTTTTCAGCACAGCCATATCGATCGTGCCCCTCTGGGGGACATGGCAGCCACGGTGACAACCCTTATCATTGGAAACCCGGAAATCGATTTTGTTTATTCGCACCTGATCGATGGCAGAGAATTTAGTCTGGATACACGTGAAATTCGAGCGGAAATGGAGGATCTTTCATTGTCCGACCCGGTGTTCATTCACCATCTAACCGAATCGATCCGAACTTCGCTCGCCGATCTGGCAACAAGTGACAATTCACCTTAACATCAGGGGAGGCAGCACATGGCAAAGTTATCCATTGATGATCTTAAAAAGATCAAAGAAAAAACCGCCAAGGAAACCTCACTACGAGATGGCCCCGCCAACATCAAGGTCACCGTGCATATGGGAACCTGCGGCATCGCCGCCGGCGCCCGCGATGTCATGAGTGCCCTGATGGAAGAAATGGCGGAAGCAGACCGTCAGGATATCCGCGTAGTGGCCTCAGGATGTATGGGAATGTGCTCCAGTGAACCCAATGTCACCATTGAGGTCGAAGACAGTGAGCCCATAGTGTATCAACTCATGGATGCCAATAAAATGCGGCAGGTTTTCAAACGCCATGTTCTGCTCGGTGAGGTCCAGACCGATTTTGCATTGGCGAAGATGTAATTAAGCAGCTGTCCGATGTCCGTAGTTCGTCGCCCATTGTAACTGCGGTGCTTAAGCTTACAGGTGTCAGGTGTCAGTGTTCAGGTGTCAGTACCAAAAGATCCGGACTGAGTGCTGAAAAATGAGCCATAGATTAGGACCAGGCCATAAACGACCTTGATTCTGCATTTTGCTGAAACCTGATACCTGACACCTGCTTGCCTCGGCTTAGCTCGGTATAGCGTAGACGGGAAACCTTAAACCAACAAGATTGAACATGAAAGTTGATGGAAAAGATCTCAGGACCATTTGGCTGAGCCCGGATGAACAAACGGTCAAGATCATCGACCAGCGGCGCCTGCCGCATGAACTGGTGCTCATCGATCTCAAAACCGTTGATGATGCCATCTCAGCGATTAAAGACATGGCGGTGCGCGGCGCGCCATTGATTGGCGCCACCGGTGCATACGGTGTCTATCTGGTTGCCTTAAATGCGCCCCCGGATGCTGCTGATGACACCTACTGGGCCACCGAGTGCAACCGCCTCAAATCTGCCCGGCCCACGGCAGTTAATCTTACCTGGGCGGTCGACAGTGTTTTCGCCGCGATAATGAAAGCGCGCCAGTCGGAAAAGCGCATTGCCATTGCCAAAGATCAGGCTGCTGCCATTACGGAACAGGAAGTTGAGCGCTGCCGACAAATCGGTGAGCACGGCATGCCGCTGATCGATGCGATCAGTCAGCGCAAACAGGGCCAAGCGGTCAATGTGCTGACGCACTGCAATGCCGGATGGCTGGCCTGCATCGAGCACGGTACCGCCACCGCGCCCATCTATGCTGCTTTTGACCAAGGGATTGACCTGCATGTATGGGTCGATGAGACCCGACCGCTCAATCAAGGCAATCGCCTGACTGCCTGGGAGCTGGGCAAACACGGTGTCAAACACACCATTATCACCGACAATGCCGGCGGTTACCTTATGCAGCAGGGAGATGTGGATATCGTCATCGTCGGAACAGACCGCACGACCGCCACCGGGGATGTTGCCAACAAAATCGGAACCTATTTAAAGGCGCTGGCCGCCAAAGACAACAACATCCCTTTTTACGTGGCCCTGCCCTCCAGCACCTTCGACTGGGATCTTAAGGATGGCGTCAAGGAAATCCCCATTGAAAAGCGAGACCCGGATGAAATCCGCTATATTGAGGGTTTAGCCAACAACAAAAACGAACGTGTGCTCATTTGCCCGGCCGATAGCGCTGCTGCCAATTATGCTTTTGATGTCACACCGTCAAGACTGGTGACCGGTTTTATCACTGAACGCGGTATCTGCAAGGCGACGCCCGAAGCAATCGGGAAGTTGTTCCCTGAATATTTTCATCGAGGAAAATAATGTTTGGAGTAGCCGCAAAAATCAGGTGTCAGGTGTCAGTGTTCAGGTGTCAGCAACCGGCCCGAAGGGCCTTTCATTGACATTGTGGCCTAAGGATCTTAATTAGCTCCAGAGACATTTCAGTTTTGGATATAACAAGCCGGTACCCTGACACCTGACACCCGAAACTTGATATCTTATCAATTATAGGCACCACATGCTGACAGAACTTGAAAAAAAGATAATCGCCTCGATCCAGGAGGATATGCCGATTAGCGAGCGCCCGTATGCTGCGATTGCCGAAAAACTGGCAATCACAGAATCAGAGTTGTTAGACAAATTGCAGGATCTCAGCCGGCGCGGTGTTATCCGGCGTTTCGGGGCCACCTTGCGGCATCAGCGTGCCGGGTTTAATGCTAATGCGATGGTGGCCTGGAAAGTCGATGAGGATCGTATCCAGGAAGTCGGACAAAAAATGGCCTCCTTTCGTCAGGTGTCTCATTGCTACCGACGCAATCCCACCGCTGACTGGCCATATAACCTCTATACCATGGTGCATGCCAACGATGAGCAGGCATGCCAGGAGACGGCGCGTAAAATGTCCAGGGCCACCTCCGTAAAAGATTACACCCTGCTGTTCAGTCGTGAAGAACTAAAGAAAACTTCGATGGTGTATTTTCCCTCCGATGAAACCTGATGTTCCCCATATTCTGCTAATCAACCCCTGGATTCATGATTTCGCCGCCTATGACTTCTGGGCCAAGCCATTGGGGGTACTTACCCTGGCGGCTTTGCTCAGGTCCCATGGTATATCGGTGTCCTACATCGATTGCCTCGACCGGTTTCACCCCCAAGCAGCGCCCGGCGACCCGTCTGCACGCTGGGGTCGTGGGCCCTATTTGAAGACACCCATTAACAAGCCGCAGGGACTTGATGATGTGCAACGCCGCTTTTGCCGTTACGGGATCAAACCCGGCTGGCTGGCGCAAGATCTGAAGGACATACCGGTACCTGATTTGATTATGGTGACCTCCTTGATGACCTACTGGTATGGCGGTGTTCAGGAAACCATCGCCATGTTGCGTGACATTTTTCCGCAGACGGCCATCATCTTAGGCGGTATTTATGCCAGTTTGTGCAGAGATCATGCCCGCCAACACGCCGGCGCAGATGACGTTGTCACTGGCGCAGCAGAAGATGCTGTCTTTGACATCGTCGCCCAACACACAGGGTTCAAGGTGACCGCGCGGTTTGACCCGCAACAACTCGATTCATACCCTTACCCCGCCTATGATCTGCAAAACTGCATCAATTATGTCCCCCTGATGACCTCACGCGGCTGTCCGTTTAAATGCACCTACTGCGCTTCCCATTTTCTAAGCCCCAGCCGGCTGTGGCGCAGCCCGGAATCGGTCCTCGAAGAAATCAAATTTTGGTATCACACCCATGGCATTACCGATGTTGTGCTGTACGACGATGCCTTTTTAGTCGACGCCCAGCAACATGCCGTGCCGCTGCTGGAAAAAATTGTCCGGTCCGATCTTGGCCTTCGCTTTCACACTCCCAACGCCGTCCATATTCGCGGTCTGACCGCTGAAACGGCAAGCTTAATGTTCGACGCCGGCTTTACCACCCTGCGTCTGGGATTGGAAACAGTTAAATTCGAGGAACGTGAAGACATGGACCGCAAGGTAACCCAAGATGATTTCAGGCAAGCTGCCGGGTATTTAAAAGCAGCCGGTTTTACCTCAGACCAGGTTGGCGCTTACCTGCTTTTAGGATTGCCCGGGCAGGATCTGGCTGCGGTTGAACACTCGATTCAGGTGGTTCGGGCCGCAGGAATAACGCCCATCCTGGCATATTACTCACCGATTCCGTATACCGCGATGTGGCCAGCAGCCAAAAGCGCATCGCGTTATGATTTGGCAGCCGACCCGATATTTACCAACAATTCAATCCTTCCCTGCCAATCGGAAGCATTTAATTGGGATACCGTCAGCAGATTAAAAGAACTTGCTTCTGGTTCGAACTCGGCATAAAGTCTTATACCTGAAATTTGCATGAAAATTAATGAGAAGTCGGGACCACATCCATATAATGAGTTAAGTAAATTAAAAATGTAAAACAAAATACCAAATAAAAATAATGGATAAAAATCATTTTATCTCATTAATTTCCATGCAAAATTCAGGTTGTGCGTAATCATAAGCACCTCAATCTGCAGCCATGAAAAGGAGCAACCAAAAATGATAAGCCTCAAAACGGTAGCGCTGAAGACCCAAAAAATCGATACCCTTGTCGTGCCGGTATGTGCAGACAAAAAAATCCACGATGATCGATCGATCAACGCCGTCATCCAAAAGGCGTTAACGCTTAAAGAATTTAAGGCCGACAGAGGCGATCGTGTGACACTTTACGAATTCAAAGGTCTTGCCGCCCAACGAATTATCTGCGTGGGGTTGGGAAAGTTAAAGAAAATCGATTTGGAAATGCTGCGATCCTTTTGCGGCGCAGTCGTCAACCACTGTATCAAAGCCGGCTTTGATTCCCTATGGATGGCTGTACCGACCGCCGCAACGCTTAAATTAGAAACGCCGGATGTGCTCGAAGCCATGATGGAAGGAGCCTGTCTGGGAAATCACATATTTGACAAGTACAAAAGAGAAAAGAAAAAGAAACCGCTCAAACAAATCAACTTCTGGGTCAAACCACAGGCAGCCAGTAGGTTGAGATCAATCGCCCCCAGGGTCCGCACCACTTGTGCCGGCACCATCCTGGCACGCGACTGGATCAGTATGCCATCTAACGACAAGACACCGGAGCAATTGACCCGCGCCATTGTTAATCAGGCCCGCAAATATGGTCTTAAAACCCGCGTGTTGCGCGAAAAAGAGTTAAAGCAACATAGGTTTGGCGCTCTGCTGGCGGTGGCCGCCGGCAGCCGGAGCAAACCCAGCCTGGTGATACTGGAGCATAAGCCGCCCAATGCCAAAAAAACCCTTGCCCTGGTAGGCAAAGGGGTGACCTTTGATTCCGGAGGCCTCAACATCAAGACCGGCGGCAGCATGGCCGGCATGAAAGCCGATATGTCAGGAGCCGCGGTGGTGGCAGCCACCCTGATCACACAGGCCCGGCTCAAAACCGGCCGCCATATCATCGGCGCTATCCCCATTGTCGAGAATATGCCTTCGGGCACCGCCACCCGGCCAGGCGACATTGTGCGCAGCCATGCCGGCAAAACCATTGAAATCGGCAATACAGATGCCGAAGGCCGCTTGATTTTAATCGATGCCATGTCTTATGTGGTCAAGAAACACAAACCGGCAGTGATGATCGACCTGGCCACACTGACCGGTGCCTGTGTGGTTGCGCTGGGGGAAAAAATCGCCGGTGTCTTTACAGCGGATCATCAGCTGTCAGAAGCCATCCAGGCCTCCGGCAACAAAACCCATGAGCGCTGCTGGCCCATGCCGTTGCCCCAGGATTACAAAGAGCTGCTCAAAAGTGATTTTGCCGATCTGAACAATATGCCTAGTTCCCGCTGGGGGGGCGCCATTACGGCCGCATTGTTTTTATCTGAGTTTAGCGGAAATACCCGCTGGGCCCATATCGATATTGCCGGCCCGGCTTACAGCAAAAAAGGCAATGCCTATTGCGGCCCCGGTGGCACCGGGTTCGGGGTGCGACTGCTTTGTCATTTAATCGAAAAACTATGAACCTATATAAAAAACGAGGACGAGTGTTAGTCAAAGTTGCCGCTCGTACTCGTCGTCGTCCTCGTACTCGTTAACTAACGCACAGTGGTTAAGCGCTTTGCCCTTAGCCTTTTGCCATTTGATAAGTCTAAAAAGTGAAGTCGCCGTTTGAAATCGAAAGGAACCAAACTTGATCGAATATGCGGAAATGATAAGCGAAGGCGATAGTAGCGGCAATGAGATGGTGGTACGCTTTCGGTTGCCATCCGGGCTTGAAATCTTCGGTCTGCCGACGAAAAATACATACGGCGGCCACTGGGATTTGGGGCCGACCTGGAATTATGCCGTCATGGCCGACCGTCAGTTTCTGGTGGATGCGGGCAAATTCAACCAGGGCCATCGACTGCTGGCCATGATGGAGGTGGCGGGCGTCGGCCACAGCGATTTGGATTTTGTTTTGATCAGCCACAGCCATGAAGACCATGACGGTGGGTTGGCCGAGTTGATCGAGACCACCCAACTCAAGGTCAAAGCCCACGCAATTTATGATCAGCTGATTCGACATTACCCGGCTCAGTCACCTGAACAAACTAAGAAACATTTCCCGGCCAAATGCTGGCACTGTTTTATGCCCGAGTCCTTTTATGCTAAAAATTGCCTGGACTATCACCGGGTGCTGCAGGGTTTAATGGTGGAGGTGATCGCTGACGGCCAGACCCAACTGGCGCCCAAGGTTTGCGCTTACCACTTGCCGGGTCACAGCCCGGACTGTCTGGCCGTTCGGCTGGGGGATGAGGCCATCATCGTGGGCGATATTGTCTTACCCGATATTTCACCTTGGCCGACCCGCAAAGCCATGTTCGCTGAGGTCGCTGATGTCCTCAAACCGACCTACACGGATGCGGCGGCCATCTTTGGCTTAAGCCGTTATATCCAATCCTTGAAGACCTTGATTAAAATTGCCGATGATCATCCGGGATTGCTGGTGCTGCCCGCTCATCGTTTATACTACAATGAGCGCTGGAACCCGATTGATCTGGCAGAACGATCCCGACAGTTGCTCGCCCACCACATCGAGCGCTGCGGTGCCATCATCGAAATATTAAACGGCAAACCCAAATCCGCCGAGGAGATAGCCGCCGAGCATTTTGACGACCGTCTACTGGAAGGTTTTGGCGCATTAATGGCAACCAACGAAATTATCAGCCATTGTGAATTGCTGATTGACAGCGGGGATGTCATCACAGCAGATGGCGACCGTTATGCCGCCAGCGGCAGTACCCGATTTGAAGCCCATATAAAAGGTTTACCGACAGATTAACCAAACACTACCTCAAAGGAGTCTTTATCCCTCAAATGTCAAATTACAGTTCATCAGAGTTATTGACGGTCGGGCTGGCGCAAATCGCACCGGTCTGGCTGGATCGTCACCAAACGCTCGAAAAAATATTAGACTATGTCACCAGAGCCACCACACAAAATTGTCAACTGGTGGCCTTTGGCGAAGCCCTGTTGCCCGGTTATCCCTTCTGGCTCGAGCTGACTGACGGCGCGCGCTTTAATTCAGCGGTGCAAAAAGAAATCCATGCCCATTATATGGAACAGGCGGTGCAAATTGAGGCCGGTCATTTGGATCCGATTTGCAAAACCGCTGCCACCCATAAAATTGCAGTGGTTTTGGGGTGCATCGAGCGTGCCGCTGATCGCGGCGGTCACAGCCTGTATTGCTCGCTGGTCTATGTCAATCCAGAGGGCAGCATCGAGTCTGTCCATCGCAAGCTCATGCCGACCTATGAAGAACGCCTAACCTGGTCAATTGGCGATGGGCACGGTTTGCGTGTGCATCCACTGGGAGCTTTCACCGTCGGCGGTTTAAATTGCTGGGAAAATTGGATGCCATTGGTTCGCACGGCGCTTTATGCCCAGGGTGAAGATCTGCATGTGGCCATCTGGCCCGGCAACCTACGCAACACTTACGATATTACTCGCTTTATCGCCAAGGAATCCCGCTCCTTTGTGATCTCAGTTTCCGGGCTAATGCGGTTACAAGATTTTCCGGCCGACACACCGCACCTGGAAAGGATTCTGGAGGACTGTCCCGATACTCTGGCCAACGGTGGATCCTGTCTGACAGGTCCGGATGGTGAGTTCATCATTGAACCGGAGGTTGACCAGGAAGTGCTTTTGACCGCAACAATTGACTACCAGCAGATACGCGAAGAAAGACAGAATTTTGATCCCAGCGGCCATTATGCCCGTCCGGATGTCACCCAGTTAACGGTCGACCGCCGGCGCCAAAGCACGCTGGTGATTAAAGAGTAGCCAGGAAACGACAGTCACAAAAGGAGGCTCTTGTGGAAATGAAAAAAGTGATAGCCGGATGGAGCAAGATCTGCCCTACCTGCAATATTGGCCGTAAATATCCGAATTCCTTTCTCGGCAAAAAAGTCAGAGAGCACTGGGAAAAAGGCTGCCCCTCTCACAACGCCTATGTCGAAGTGTACGGCAGCGATGAGCCTTGCCCGATGCGTATCCGCGAAAAACTCGGCAAACAGTGATTTCACTGGAAATGATTGCATCAAAAAAAGGTGGCTTGATGCAAAGAAACCTCACATTTACGTTCAGTAATGGTCTTTGGACTGCTCCCATCCCCCTATCCCGATACCTGACGTTCGATTAAAGTCGGACCTTAATAGACTTGGCATGTGCGCCCAAACCTTCAATTTCCGCCAGGCGCATGATATCAGCGGCCTCACGCCGAAAGGCCTTTTGCGAGTACTGAATTACGCTGGTCTTTTTGATGAAATTATCCACCGACAAAGCAGATGCAAATCGGGCCGTACCGGCAGTGGGCAGCACATGGTTGGGACCGGCCATATAATCACCCACCGATTCCGGGGTATAATCGCCCATAAATACGGCACCGGCGTTGCGGATGGTGCCGACGACCTCAAACGGATCCCGCACATGCAGCTCAAGATGCTCCGGGGCAATGCGATTGGCCATTTCTATGGCATCCGCCATCGTTTTGACCACGATGATCGCACCGTATTTTTTTAGCGATTCTTTGGCAATCTCTGCGCGCGCCAGTTCTGGAAGCTGCGCTTCGAGCGCTTGGACGACAGCTCGCGCCAAGCGGGCCGAATCTGTAATCAATATGGCCGAAGACAGCACATCGTGTTCGGCTTGGGACAGCAAATCTGCAGCAATGAAATCAGGCCTGGCGCCATCATCGGCAATCACCAGAATCTCACTGGGGCCGGCGATCGAATCGATCCCTACGGTACCCATTAGAATCTTCTTGGCCAGGGTGACATAAATGTTGCCCGGGCCGACAATGACATCCACTTTGGGAATCGTCTCGGTGCCATAGGCTAAAGCGGCAATAGCCCAAGCACTGCCGGCCTTGTAGACGGCATCGGCACCGGCCTTTTTGGCCGCCACCAGCAGATGGGGGCTTACGCCGCCGGCTTTGGTCGGCGGTGTCACCATTGCAATCTGTTTAACACCGGCGACTTTAGCAGGTATCACGCCCATCAGCACTGAAGACACCAAAGGTGTTTCCCCTCCCCGGGCGCCGGGCACATATACGCCGGCGGCATCCACCGGGTGGACGAGCTGACCCAGCATGGTTCCGGGACGATCGGTTTGCATCCAGGACCGGCGCCGCTGCTGCTCATGAAACCGTTTAATATTGGCTGCCGCCCGGTTTAATGCCCGCGTAAAAGTTCGATCCACTTTTTGTGTGGCTTCTGAAAATTCCTTTTCAGTCACCTGTATCGAACGAAGAGTGACCCGCGCAGAATCAAACTGTCGCGTATAGGCAATGACCGCCTGATCGCCGTTTTTGCGGACATTTTCACACATGCGGCTGACCGCGGCCAGTTCTTTTTTCTGAAACACCAGACCGCGTTTGACAATGCGGGCAAGCCGCTGCTCAGCCGAACGCGACGGAAAATGATAAATTTTCATGAGGATATCCTTCCTGTGTTCAATCCACATATCGATTGCAGGATACATATAGAGGATTTTAGGCGAACTTGGCAAGCACTTACCGTAAATACCTTGACATTACAGTTCAATCCGCATATGAAAATTGAGGTTATACCTGCCAATTCATTTTCAAGGATCAATCGTTCTAAATAGCCAAATATGGCAGATTTGTGGGATTTATTCTTTAACCTAAAAAAGGAGGTGCACATGGACAAGATTCTAAGAATCAACATGGGAGCGGACGGCGGCCCGTCGGTTAGAACCGAGCCCCCGGGCGACTATGCCGGGGCAGGCGGTCGCGGACTAACCTCGGCCATCGTTTCGAAGGAAGTTCCGCCATTATGCCACCCCTTGGGGGAAGATAATAAACTGGTCATTGCACCGGGACTGTTGAGCGGCTCCACAGCAGCCATGTCAGGCCGTTTATCGGTGGGGTGCAAGAGCCCTTTAACCGGCGGCATCAAGGAAGCCAATGCCGGGGGGCAACCCTCACAAATGCTCGGTCGCTTGGGGTATGCCGCCATCGTGCTGGAAGGCAGCCCAAAAGAAAACACGCTTTATAAAATTATCATCAACAAAGACAACGTTGACATTCTGGAAGACAACAGCCTGTGCATGCTCGGCAATTACGACCTGGTCGACAAAATGAAGGCTGAATACGGTGAAAAAATTTCCTGCATCTCCATCGGTCAGGCCGGTGAAATGAAATTGGCCGGTGCGTCCATTGCCTGCACCGATATGGAACTCAGACCCACCCGCCACGCCGGCCGCGGCGGTGTCGGCGCGGTGATGGGCGCCAAAGGGGTCAAGGTCATTGTTATCGATGAAGCCGGCATGAAAATGCGACAGCCTCAGGATCCGGATGCATTCAAAGCCGCCAACAAAGAATGGGTGGCCGGTTTGAAAAAGCACCCGGTCAGTGGTGAAGGCCTGCCGGCATACGGCACCAATGTATTGACAAACGTCATTAACGAAGCCGGTGCCTATCCCACTAACAACTTTCAAAAAGGCCAGTTCAAAGGCGCCAGCAATATCAGCGGAGAAACCCAGGCTGAGTTGCAAGATGCCCGTGGGGGCAAGGGCTCTTCAACACACGGTTGCCATCGCGGCTGCATCATTCGCTGTTCTGGAACATTTCGTACCAAAGACGGAGAATTTCTGACCAAACAACCTGAATACGAGACTGTTTGGTCCCACGGCGCTAATTGCGGTATCGATGACCTAGATACGATTGCCATGCTGGATCGCCTGGATGATGATTTCGGGTTGGATACGATTGAAATGGGTGCCACCATAGGAGTGGCCATGGAAGCTGGTCTGGCTGAGTTTGGCGATGCCGAAGCCGCCATCCGGCTGGTTAAAGAAGTCGGTGAAGGAACGCCGTTGGGCCGTGTCCTTGGCAGCGGTGCTGCTGTCACGGGTAAGGTGTTCGGCGTTGAAAGAGTCCCGGTTGTCAAGGGGCAGGCCATGCCGGCCTATGATCCTCGCGGCATACAAGGGATCGGCGTCACCTACGCCACAGCCACCATGGGCGCGGATCATACCGCCGGTTACGCCGTCGCCAGCAATATCATGGGTATCGGCGGATCTGTGGATGCGCTTAAACCGGAAGGGCAAATTGAACTTTCCAGAAACCTGCAGATTGCAACGGCGGCTGTCGATGCCACCGGCATGTGCCTGTTTGTTGCGTTCCCGGTCCTGGATCAGCCGGAAACATTTCAGGCGCTGATCGATATGATTAATGCGTTCTATGGCCTGAGCCTGACAGCTGACGATGTCACCGAGTTGGGCAAATCCATCCTGAAAAATGAACGCGAATTTAACCTGGCGGCCGGCTTGACTTCCAAAGATGATCGCTTGCCTGAATATTTCAAAAAAGAAAAGCTGCCACCGCACGACATCACCTTCCTGGTCGAGGATGAAGAACTTGATCAGGTGTTTAACTGGTAAATGACAGACAAACCGAACAACCAAAATGGGGAGAGCCACCTGGGCTCTTCCCATTTTTCTTGAAACAGCAGGAAAATTGACCAATGACAAAACTAACTATTGAAATCAGAAGTGAATTGCTGCCCCGGTTTAATTCCTTGTTGCAGCAAGGTTTTGTCGTCACAGCGCAAGCAGGCTGCAGCATTAAAGATTTCCTCTGCAAACAGATGGGCATTGGGGAAGACTATCTTCAAAACCGGATTCAAACGCTATTTTTAGACGGAATGCCGGTAGACGATGTTAAAAAAGCTTATATCCAGAATAGCGCAACACTGGCCCTTTCCGGCGCCATGCCGGGTTTGGTCGGCGCTGTGTTACGCAGTGGTGGGAGTCTGGCAGCGATGCGACATTCCATTTCCTACAGCGGTGGTCCCGCGCCGACTGACAAAGGAGTGGCCCGGGTCAAAATCAAGCTGTTCAACTTGATCTTAAAAGAGTTGGGGCCCCTATTTTTGGCAAATGGCGCCCTAATTCCTACCGAAAAGTTTAAAGACTTTCTGTCACGTAACCTTGCAGATTTGAAGCCGGCATGTTCATCCGTACAATTGGTTGACCGCCGTATAGAAACCATTGAGTTAGAAAGCATCACATGGACAGACCCGGAGATCTTGTTGCAGGTTAAATCTGACAGGGCCACATAGCCACATCTAATTTATACACGATTATAAATAAAGGCTGCCCAAAGGTTCAGCCTTGTTCGTCTGTATAATCGCTTACAACATTTACTCACACAGCTCCAATAAGGCTGCGGCGCCCATGCCACCACCAACACACATGGATTCCACGCCATATTTCACACCGTGCTGCTGCATGTTGCTGAGCAGTGTGGCGCACAACTTGGCACCGGTGCATCCCAGCGGATGCCCCAGGGCAATGGCGCCGCCGTGGATGTTAACTTTTTGCTGATCGATGCCGAGCGTGTTGATACAGTAAAGGGCCTGGGCGGCAAAGGCCTCGTTAATCTCAAACAGCCCGACATCTTTTAAGTCCATCTCGACCTGTTTCATCAGCTTGGGGATGGCCAGCGCGGGGCCGATCCCCATTTCATCCGGTTTGCAGCCCACAGTGGTATACCCCTTAAATTTGGCGATCGGTTTTAGCCCCAGCGCTTTGACTTTGTCTTCACTCATGATCACGCTGGCCGCAGCCCCGTCGGTCATCTGGGAAGCGTTACCGGCGGTAACCGATCCGCCGGCGGCAAATACCGGATGCAGACTCGCCAGCCCTTCCAGGGTGGTATCCTCCCGGATACCGTCATCAAATTCCTGCATGAAAGTTTCTTTTTGATAGGTCCCATCTTTTTGCGCAACGTAGCGGGTGGCCGGGGTGGGCACCAGCTCCTTAAATAACTTTTTCTTTTTGGCTTCAGCGGCTTTACGCTGGGAATGATAGGCAAACTCATCCTGGGCTTCGCGCGAAACATCGTAGCGATGGGCCACATTTTCAGCGGTGATGCCCATGGAGGCAAATAGATCCGCCATTTTTCGAGTGTATTCCGGATGCGGGCGCGGCAGATTGCCGCCCATGGGGACGTAGGTCATGGACTCCACACCGCCGCCGATAACAATATCCGACCAGCCGGACATCACCCGCAAGGCAGATTGAGCAATGGCTTCCAGACCCGAGGCGCAGAAGCGATTGACCGTGGCGCCGGAGACATCCACCGGAAACCCGGCAATCTGTGATACAATCCGTCCTATGTTAAGTCCCTGTTCGGCTTCGGGAAACGAGCAACCGATCATAATGTCTTCGACATCCTTTTTCTCAAGCCCCTTGGTTTTGTCGACAACCGCTTCCAGAACAAAGGACAGCAAATCCTCCGGCCGGGTGTCTTTAAACGCTCCTTTTTTTCTTTTACATCCCGGTGTCCGTATCGACGTCACAATATAGGCATCTCTCATGATCTGTCTCCTTTGCTAAGTTCGCAAAACAGTCAATTTTTTAAAATTAAAAACTTTACCGACCGCATATCGACTGTGTCCATTTTTAATCGAAGTGTTTACGCTATTTATTTTAGTTGGAAATGTGATAATTTTTTGATGTGCAAGGCCGCACAAGGGTTTATGCCTGAGGCGTACTTAGAGTACGTTGAAGGCGTAAACCCGCGGAGAACGCTGCCCATCGGAAAATTAGCCATTTCCATTTAGTTCCTTAAGGGTTTGCCTGTGGTCAGCATATGATCAATTCTCGCCAGCGTCTTTTCTTCTTTCAAAAGCTCGATAAAAACCTGGCGCTCCAGCGTTAAGATCACATCTTCCTCAACCTGGGCGTTGTCGCGCACATCGCCACCGCTGATAACAAAGGCGATCTTTTTGGCCAGCAGGGCATCATAGTCGGTGATAAACTTACCATTTAACATATTGGATACTTCTGCAGCGACCATGCCCTGGGCGGCTTGACCCAGCACCTTTATTTTGCGCTGGATCGGCGGCGCATAACCGTCGGCGACCATCTTTAAGACTTCTTTTTTGGCTTCACCAATCAAATAATCGCGATTAAAAACAATCCGGTCGCAAGGGCCTAAAAAGCCATTGGCTCGGGCATCGGTAGCCGAGGTTGACACTTTCGCCATGGCAATGGCCATAAAGACCGGCAGAAAAAATTTGGCCAAGTCAAAATCGGTCACCGCCTCGGGCAGTGCACTTAAATATTTTTTCATCAGGTTCAGACAACCGCCGCCGGCTGGTATCAGCCCGACGCCAATTTCCACCTGTCCCATGTACAACTCAGCATGCGCCACAATCTTATCCGCCGCCAGGCAAACCTCACAGCCGCCTCCCAGCGTTAAACCGTAGGGTGCCGCCACAACAGGAATGGGCGCGTAGCGCAAATCTTGCAGCCCATACTGCAAGTTTTTGATCAGCGCATCGATGTCGTCATAGCGTTTATCTTTGACCGCTGCAGCCATATCGGCCAAATTGGCACCGGCCGAAAATGCACCCGGCAGACCACCCGCCTGGTTTCCGATCACAAGCCCAACGCCGTGCTGATCAACATATTCCCTGGCAGAATGAAGCGCTTCTACGATTTGCTGATTCAACGAATTCATTTTCGAGTGAAACTCAAGGCAAAAGACCCCGTCGCCCAGATCGATCAGGGAGGCGGATTCGGAGGTTTGAACGACCTTTTTCCGGGCCTTTAAGGATTGCAGCGAAATAATATTGGGGCTGAGCACTTTCTGTTTATAGCTTTTGGATTTAAAATCGTAGAAAAACACATTGCCGTCTTCATTTTTGTAAAAAGCGGTATGTCCGGCTTTGAGCATATTTAGGATATGTGATGGTATTTTCAAACCGTCTTTTTGCATGCGCGCAACCGATTTCTTGAGATTAAGGGCATCCCAAGTTTCAAACGGCCCCATTTCCAGATTAAAGCCCCAGCGCATCGCATTGTCGATATCCACAATCGTATCTGAAATTTCAGGGATCCTGTTGGCTGCATAGATCAGATTGCTGGCCACCGCCTTCCAGGCAAACCGGGCTCCCTTGTCTTTTCCATAAACCACAGCGCGTATCTTTTCAGGCAGGGTTTTGGCTTTTTGGGCTTTGGCCAGACAGGGAAAATCCACCGGCTGAGCCTCGGCATAGTCAAGGGTCTCCGGATCAACGACTTTGCGGATTTTCTGCCATTCCGGTGTCAATTCGGTTTTATAAAAACCGCTTTGGCTTTTTTTGCCCAGCAGTTTTTTTTCAATCATGGTGTTTACAAATTGGGGCAAAACAAAACTTTCCCGGTCCTCATCATGGGCGATTAGCGCATATGTATTTTGCGCCACATGCGCCATGGTATCCAGACCGACGATATCGGCGGTTTTAAACATCCCGGTCTTCGGTCTGCCCATGGCCGGCCCGAAAAGGGCATCCACCTCTACAATGGAAACACCCTCTTCCAGCATCAGTTGCATGGCCTTGACAATTCCATGCACACCAATGCGATTGCCGACAAAATTGGGGGTGTCCTTGGCCCAAACAATGCCCTTACCCAGAATCCGCTCACCAAAATCGGCCATGAACTGCAAAACTTCCGGTAGGGTTTCTTCACCGGGTATAATCTCCAGCAATTTCATGTATCGCACCGGATTAAAGAAATGGGTCCCCAAAAAATGCTGCTTAAAGCCCTTGCTGCGGCCTTTAGACATGGCTTTTAAGGGGATACCGGAAGTATTGGAGGAAATGATGCTGTCTTTTTTGCGAACAGGCTGGATGCGTTTAAACAGATCTTGCTTAATCTTCAGGTTTTCGATCACCACTTCTACGATCCAGTCGCAATCGGCAATTTTCTCGAAATCATCGGTCAGGTTGCCAATGGATATACGCTTTGCATCAGTGGGTAACATGAACAACGCCGGCTGGGCTGCCAGAGCCGTGTCCAGACCGGCCTTAACCATCCGATTACGCGCGCCCGGATCCTTTTTTTCTTCCTTTTTGAGGCCCGGGGGTACAATATCCAGCAATAGTGTTTTGATTCCCGCCCCTGCCAGCAGGGCGGCGATACCCCCCCCCATAATTCCGGAACCAATCACAGCAGCGGATCTGATCTTTCTCGGCATAATATCCTCCTCGTCAAATTGATACCACCAAAATGAATGAGTATTCATTCATATGCGCTAAGCGCTCGTGTCAATGAAAACCTTCATCTGGTGGCGGCATACCGGATCGACTGTATATAACTATCTATATATATTTAAAATATGTGGTGTAAAGAATAAACTATAGTCATTTTTGATGATGAAAGCAATAGCAAAATAAAAAAATGAATGGTCATTCAATGCAATTGGAACGGTGATACAGGTAGGATATTGACGGTGTTCCCCAAAGCCAACCCAATCACCGGCCCTGCAGAACAGGAGCGGTGATTGGAATTTAACCGGCGGCCGATGTTTGCGTCGTTAATGTTCCTGAAGCTGCTTAGGCCCAAAAAGCTGGATTTTTTTGGGTTTGGCCCTTGGGGTGGCGTCTTCGGTTTTGGCTGTCTTGTGCATGGATTTATGATCCAGCGGTTTATCGGTCAGCAGCAGACCCGAAGGGATGTAGATTTCATTTCCGATCAGCAGAAGCTCAGGATTAACATCCGGATTGACATCGGCAATAGCTTTGTGGTTGCCGGCATCACCGGTGTACCATTCAGCAATTTCCGATAATTTTTCGTCTGTCTGGGTGACCGTATGAGCAAAGTACCCTGGCAACGTTTTGGCGACCACTTTGCGGGGCAGTGGTTTTTTGGTTTTCATCAATTCCGGTGGAATGTAGATCCGGTTACCCAGCACAATACGATTGGGATTCAGGCCCGGATTCGCTTGCGCCAACTTTTTCCAGTTCCCATAGTGGCCCGTGTACCATTTGGCAATCAAACTTAACGATTCGCCACTCCATCGCACCTGGTGTACAAAATAATAAACTCGGTACTTGGCGGCAAATGCCTCGGTGGGTCGTGTCTTCTTTTTAACCAGTTTGGCAGGTATCAAAACCGGCTGATGGGCAGGGATATGTTTTGGCTTCAGCTTCGGATTGGCGGCAGCCAAAGTTTTCCAATTTTCAGAATCACCGGTAAACCATGCCGCGATACCGGGTAGCGTCTCGTAAGACCACTTGGTGCGGTAAACCAGGTAATTGGAATTTTTAGAATATGGCTGCAGCGCTGTTTCGTCATCATCGGATGATGAAAGCTTGTCCTCCATTGAGTGCCATTTCTCTTTTACCCAGCTTTTGGAATTTTCGTATTTTTGGCCTAGATTCATTTCTTTGACAGTGGCACAGCCAACCAGCATCATCATGATCATCCCGCAGATGGTCATTTTGGTGAGGCTATGTTTAAATATTGCGGTCATGAGCGTTACTCCTTGTCTTCCATTATTTGCGCTAGCAATTCGGCGGCGGATGTATTTGCCGGATTGATGTCCAGAGCCCGTTTGAGGTTTTTGACACACTGTCTTTGCTCACCCAACTGATTCTGCATATAGGCCAAATTAAACAAAGCTTCATCAAGGAAATCCGGTTCCAGATCCACAACCCGCGAGTACATCTCTTTGGCCTGCAGGTAATCTTCAGTGATCGCGTAAATGTAGCCTAGATTAAAAAAAGAATTCGGAAGCAGCGGTTCAAGTTCGGCCACCTTGCGGTAGCTTGCGATGGCCTGCGGGTAATTGTTCTCACGAACATAAATAAATCCCATTTTTGACAATGCCTGAACGCTGGCGGGCTCCAACTCCAGCGCTTTAAGCAATGCGTTTTTGGCTGCTGCCGGATCGCTGGCAAGCAGCTCATTGGCCATCCCCACCAAAGCAGACAAATAGTCTGCTGAATATCCATCTAGATCCGAATCATCAGTTGTTATCAGCGATTCAAATATCGCCACCGCACGGGAAAATTGTTGATCTTCAAGTGCTTGGCGAGCGGATTTGATGTGGTCTGCGTTGATGTCCGCTTTTGGCTTTACGGGCGCTGACATGACCGAATAAGCCGCAACAGACCGGTCTGAGGGCGTAAACGGCACCTCGGTTAAACTGAGATTGAACACAAAACCCAAAATGACCAGCAGCGCTGCCGGTGCAAAACGCCATATGGTGTTCTGAATGGGTACCGCCATCCGGGCTTCCGGAAGAAAAACGGTGCTACCCGTATTTTCGCTATCGATAGATGAGGGATGGTTTGCCAGAGACCGATGCTCCCCTTTCGCCTGAGTGTTGTTCCACAAGGCCGTTTCTTCTACAGCCAATTCCTCTTTGAAATAGTCCTTGATAAATCCGGCAAAACGCCGGCTGCTGGGTCGCACAGACAACTCAAAAATACATTCTTCCAAGTCGGCCAGCATCTGCCCGCAGGTCTGATAGCGGTCATCGGGATTCTTTGCCAGCGCTCGATCAACGACCGTCAAAAGTTTAGCAGGAAGATCCGGGCGCAGTGTGTTCAATGGTTCGTATCGGGCTTTTCGCACTTGGCTGTAAATGTGCATGGTCTCGCCTTCAAACATCCGACGCCCGGCCAGCAGCTCGTATAAAATAATGCCGGTGGAAAAAATATCGGAGCGATGGTCGATCGTGTGACCCATCGCCTGCTCCGGCGACATGTACGCCACTTTGCCTTTAATCAACCCCTCGTGAGTAGTGCTATTATGACTGGCGGCTTTGGCGATGCCAAAATCAATGATTTTCACCTGACCTTCATAGGTGAGAAAGATATTCTGAGGATTGATATCCCGATGGATGATATTCAGGGGCTTACCCTGTAAATCCTTCAGCTTATGCGAATAATCCAGCCCGGCACAGATGCGTGAAACAATGTAAAGGGCGCTTTCCAGGTCCAGAGGGCTTTTGTTCTTTTTAACCTTGTGGAGCAGCTTGCGCAGGTCTTTGCCGAAAAGATATTCCATGGCAATAAAGTATTCGCCATCGATGCTGCCAAAATCATATATCTGGATGATGTTTTCATGTTGCAGCAGTGCGGCAAGCTTGGCTTCATCGATAAAGGCCTTGACCAGATTGCCCTCGTCGGACAGGTGCGGCAAAATCTTTTTGATGGCAACCTGCTTTTCAAAACCGTGATCTCGAGTGACCTTGGCAAGATACAGCTCGGCCATACCGCCAGCGGCAATTTTCCGCAGCAACTGATATCTTCCAAATTGTTTGGCTTCAAAGTCTTTCATTTAAAAAATTGATTCCTCGGTTTTCGACATCACATGTTTCGCTGGAGTGGGTTTGCTTCTTGAAAAGGGTTGCCATTGGATGTCAGCGGCAACTGCAACGACCCATCGATCAACCCTAAATCTGGCTTATATATCGGCAATTTGGAAAGGATACTTGAATGGATTTTGAAGGATCTCTTGAATTTGGCCAAACTGACGGGATTTGCTTTTCAAATCTGAACATCGCCTGCTGCGTTTTGGCGCTGCGACGCTGATAATTAGGGTGAGAAAACTTTTTTTTTGATGACGGATGTTACGTTAATGGATATTTTTTTTCAGGTATTGTTAGAGTTTAGCGCCACACTGCAAATTTTCATGAAAAGGAAGGATTGGGGATTTTTCTACCTGACTTTGACGAAAGCGGAAATAACTATCAGTTGCATTTAAATTAAGGATAGGCGCCAATCCAAGAATGATAGGGCATTATTGGAGAGTGATAAATCGTTTCCAATTTGGTCCGCCGCAGGCGGATTTTGATGAGTCCGCCTGAGGCGGACACAAGGATTTCCGTCAAGGCGTACATGAAGTACGTTGCAGACGGAAAATTCGCGGAGAACGCAGCTCATCGAACAAAGGGCCATTTCCATATGGAAACGAATTAGTGGCCGACCGCTTGCACCCTCTCCTGATCAAAAGCCGCTTCCTCTTGCAGCCGTTCCTTGCGCACGCGGTTGAATTCTTTTTCGATAACTATAAAGGCCTCAACAATCTCCGGATCAAAGTGCTTGCCTTTTAAGCGGATAATCATTGTTTTGGCTTTGTCGTGTGAATAGGCTTCTTTATAAAAACGTTTGGTGGTCAGGGCATCATACACGTCTGCGACAGCAATGATGCGCGCCGATAATGGAATGGCTTCGCCTTTTAAGCCGCGAGGATAACCGGTACCATCCCATTTTTCGTGGTGGTTGTAGGCAATTTCCTTGCCCATCGCCAGAAAGGATTTCCCCTCGATCTGTGAATCGATAGCCTTTAACGCATTGCCGCCCATGATGGTATGGCGTTTAATGATATCAAACTCTTCCTCAGTCAGTTCCCCGGGTTTAAGCAAAAGCGCATCTGGTGTGCCGACTTTTCCGATATCGTGTAAAATGGAGGACTGATAAATATCGTCAATATACAGTTGGTCGATGCGGTCTTTAAATTTGGAATTTTCAGCCAATTGCACCGCCAGAATCCTGGAATATTCCCGAATCCTTTCCAGATGGGTGCCGGTGCCCTCATCACGATATTCGGCGAGTTTGGCAAGACCCAAGATGGTGGCACTACGGGCTTCATGCACTTTGCGGTAGGATTCGAGCAAATCCATTTCCATTTTCTTCTTTTCGGTCCGGTCCCGCAACACACCGCGATATCCGATGGGCGCACCCTTTGAATCCTGCAACAAAGCGGCCGAGGCTTCAATGAATAAAGTGGCGCCTTCTATCTTGAATTCACAGTCAAAAGCTTTAACCGGCCTGCCGCTGCGACGGCACTCCAAAAAGGTTTCATAGATGAGGCCGGCATTCTCATCATCCATAAATTCCCAAAGGGTCATAAACCTCAGATCCATTTTGGGTATATTGAGTATTTTACACAGCGAATCATTTACAAACGTAAAATACCCCTCAAAGTCGACCTCATAGTACCCCTCTTCGATACTTTCGAGAATCGTTCGATATTTTTCCTCACTTTCCCGCAACGCTTCCGCCGCTTTCTTGCGTTCATTGATCGTAAATTGAACGTGAGAGCCAAACATCAAAAACAGGCAAAACACGATGAGCCGCGGCCAGATTTCACTGATATTGGG
Organism: Desulfobacterales bacterium; assembly: GCA_030066985.1. NCBI lineage: Bacteria > Pseudomonadati > Thermodesulfobacteriota > Desulfobacteria > Desulfobacterales > Desulfobacterales bacterium. The sequence goes on along the minus strand of JASJAN010000007.1, from coordinate 62,487 downwards.
CCCGAAGATCTGCTGGTAGAAACTGATTTCGTCCGGTGAAAAAACATTGAGAAGGGATTCCAGCGCCCAATACAAGGCCCCTAAAAAGATGGCGGTCAGGACCATGTAATCGGCCATATCGACACGATATCTCATAAGTTTTTTCAATTTATTCATATAGTTATATTCCTAAAAATCGGCGGTAATTGACGAACCAGGCGTGGTTTGATAAAATGATAAGAATTGGTGATCACACAAACCCACGTATATTGTATCTCAATATTATAAGGTCATAATGATGAATGCAAGAATTAAGAACTATATCCTGATTGGTATCCTAGCGGCAGTCGGCTATTTCATTATGGACAATCATTTCATATTTCACGGCAAAGATGTTCACCTTCTTAAGAAAACGAATCTGCACCTGCATTACACCTTTTTCAGCTTGAAGGAGAAAAAGCCGGCAAAGATACTCAAAATCGATTACTTGCGCGACGCGGGTATCGGCGATTTGCTCGTGGAATTGGGAATGATTAACGAAGATCAAAGACATAAGCTGGAAAGCGAGTATTACGAATAGCCAACTGCTTTAGTTCATTTAAAGTCCAGGTTACGCCTAAACGCGTATCGTCTCTAATCTCAGTCAATCGATTCATTTTTGAGTCTATTAGGCGCTGGCATCCAACCTTGCTGCCAGTTGCTACTCGCTTTCATTCAGCAGATTCGCAAATACCATCAACAATCCGCTCATTTGGGGCGACATCTCCTCAAACCGGATCCCCAGGGCAACCGTTCGTTGCTGCTGCTCATCGAATATTTCCTTACTCCAGGCAATTGAGCCCAGCACATTAATGGTCATTGCTTCTGACGGCATGGACATTTCTATTTTTGCATTTTGGATCGATTTATAGATCGATGAGACATTGGCATATTTGGCATCCAGCACAATGCACATCCCATCGATTGAAATATCCCGGCAGAGACCATCCAGAATAAGTCCATAATGTCCGGCTGTTCCCGGCCAGATCTTTAGGTTCATTTTGATAGGCAGTTTATGCCGATCCGCCTTGCGAACCGCGCGCAAGGCTTCTATATCCTGTTTTTCGGAACGCACCTTAAACAAATCGATAAGGGCCAATTCAATCTTGGGGTGTTTGCGACAAACCTGTCGCAGATTTTCCTGCATGATTCTGACAAGCTCTGTCCGACCGGTGGTCACCGTATGGCAGTAAGACAGTCGCTTTTCTTTTAATGGATAAACGTGCCCGAAAAAATCATTTTCGGATAAGATGACACTTGATTTGGGCTGATCATCATCGGCTTTTTTTAGCGGTTCATAGGTTGTCGCTTTGATCGCGCCGGCAACAATAAAATAAAGTGCGTTTTCCGCGTTGCCGATCTTGCTGATCGTCCTTCCAGCCGGCAGACGAACGATCTCGATTTGTTTAATCAGCTCTAAAAGTGCTGGTTGCGATAAACTCGCAAAAAACGCATTCGTCGGTATTTCGTGGTATTTGCTATTTTGCAGGGTTTGCCACAGTTCTTGTGTTTCAGCCGCCAACGGCTTTTTGACTTGCCATTTTAGGAATTGACAAACAATTGCCTGCAGCAGCAGACCGGCTGTGGTATATAAATTTGCCGCCTGATGGTAAGCTTGAGCGGCCGCATCCGGTAGTTGCTTGCGAAGCAGAAGATCGGCATATGCCCGGTGTAAGGCCGGGTCATTAGGGAAAATTTGAAGCATGCCGTGGAATTCAGTGATGGAATCAATCGTAATGGTTCCATCAATGATATGCTTGGCAATGCTAATTTGTTTACTCAACTGCGTTTTCATGAGCCTCTCAGATCATCGGATCAAAAAAACCAAATGGAAAAGCGCCGGTTTGCCGTCGCAGGCGACCGAAAATAAGTTACCGATATCTATCAAACTATTATCCTACCGCTAAGCCCACCATGATTGCAATCAACAAATCGCATTTAATTCAAGGGTGATGGGTCGTTCCTCCTCGCTTTTTCCGGTAAATCTGATGGGACCCGGCCTTCTGAAATGGTCGCCTGCGGTATTCGCCGCCAACCAACGTTCACGATTGGCCTTAACGATTTGAAACGCGGCAGACTGGACGTCGACAATACTTTTTTCCAATACCAGTGCCAGACGGCCTTTACGTTCTTCAAGATGCATCAAGGGCGCAATCGGTATGCCGATGGGCTCCCATTTAGAAAAATCCTGCTCCAGATTTCGAATGGCGGCCATCTGCCCAGTGGCCCCGTTGGCAATCAGGCTGAAGACGGTCCGCCCCAGATTATAGGTGTATATACAATCAAAACGCGTTGGATCGTTACCCCGGCCGTCATATCCGTAAAAATGATTTTGCGTCTTTAAGGCCGGAACCGACTTTTTAAAGATTTTTTCAATTGCCGCCGGAATGGCTTTATTTGCCTTTAGCATTTCGCCATCGGCCAGGGTCTGCTTGAGGGTTTTGAGAGACATAATGGCAGATTTTCTCAACAAAATGTCAGCCTGTCCGTAATTTTCAAATAGCAGGGGACCAAATATGTCTGGGTCCAGATCGGCACGCTTCAAGGTTTTGCGGTAATGGTTTTTGTGAATACCCAGACGGTAACGGCCTTCTTCTTTTAGAATGTTCAGATAATCGGTGACCAGATCCATCAAGACCTTCTCGGTTTCAACCTGAGAAAACGGGAAATTACCGTGACTATCCCTTTCCATCAAGAGCCCTTCCTGAAAAAAAGCCGGAATGTCGTTAAACAGGTCGTCATCGCGTGTGTTCCAGAGCGTAAAAGAGGCATCCTCTCTGGAGCGCTGGGCCAGACGTCGCAAATACTCCAGTTTGTCTTCCAGTAGTGGAAAGGCGGCATGAAAATCCTGATCGCGGGTTTGGTTGTGATCAGCAATTATGGTATTCAACTTGATGATGAATACCTGAATTTCGTTGATAAATTCCAAAACCCCTTCGGGTACCACGATGACACCGTAATTTTTGCCAATGGCTGCCCGCCGCACGATGCCTTCACAGATGACCCTTGAGAGATGACGCAAAGTGATCCCGTAAGCATGGTAATCAACCCTGCCCTCCTTGCTCGCTTTTTCAAGCCGCCTTTGATCGACATAATCGGCCAGGTCCTCACCGATGAGCGTCATGTTGGCATGGGTTTGCAAAGCCACCTCCAGCGCCAGGTGGCTGGCCACCCGGCCCATGACTTTACAAATATGCCAGTATTTCACATCGGAGCTGCTGTCGGTGCACAAATTACTGATGGAATTGGCAAATGCACGCGCGGCGGTGTGAAATCCGAATGACATGGCGCAAAGGATGCGGCCGTTATCATCTCTGACCTGGATATCGCCGTCGATCGTCTTGGGGACACCAATAACCTGCACCCCGTCGGCAAACATTTCCTGGGCCAAAAAAGCAGCATTGGTGTTGGAATCATCTCCGCCCACAATTACCAGGGCATCCAAATCCAGTTTTTTACAGGTAGCCCGGCACAGTGCCATCTTGTCAGGCGTATCGATTTTGGTTCGACCGGTTTTGATCATGGTAAAACCGCCCAGATTGCGGTAAGCATCTACCAGCTCATCGTTGAGTTCGAGCGCTTCATTTTCGATAATCCCATCCGGACCGACTAGAAATCCGTACACCCTGGATTTTGGGTTGGCCTTTTTCACGGCATCATACAGCCCGGCAATCACGTTGTGTCCGCCGGGAGCCGGCCCCCCGGAAAAGACAATGCCGATGTTTCGCCTTTTTTGATAGGTCTCGGTTAACTTGGTATCAGCCTTGTCAAGACCCTGTATTTTCTGAACCGTATTGCCGATAATGTCGGGCAGCTGCTTTTGTGCTTCTGGATCCACCGAAAATTGAAATCCATCGGCTTGCTGCAGACGGGAAAATTTCTTGGTTAAGGCCTGGCAGACCGGCGGCGAATATTGTCTTCGTTCCAGCAGTTCCGCATTGACATTGTCAGTGACTTTGAGCACCTGGGGATGCTTTAACAGATCTTTGATCTGAATTGACTTTTTTTCTGGCATGAACATCTCCGCAACAATAGATTCCTAGCATTTGATACACTCAGACAATGGTTACCGTCGGTTTTATCCAACCTCATCATAGGGTGTCAATATTATTTGTAAAAACGAACCTTTTTTTATGAATTGGCCCACCCGGTTCAGATCACTACTGCCACGGGCGATTTGAATCTCGTTTAATGGTTGAAGGGCTGTGATAAACAGAACCCAATTATAAAAAACGACTTGCCATTTATATGGATTGTGATAAGTAAGCATCGTTTATAGTTCAGCATCCTATGTTGACTAGGCCAACACATCCGAAAGCAAAAACAAACATCAAAGCTACTTAATGGGGCATCATCTGCAACGCGTGAGCCCCTGAAAGTAAATCTTAACCCAATAAAGAGGAGGTTTGGCATGAAAAAAGTATTGGTTTATAGTTTGGTGGCCCTATTCGCCGCCGGGTTTATTTTCAGTACAGCGGCGTTTAGCGCTGACATCGAGCTGGCCAAAAAATCGACGATTGAAAAAATCCTCAAAAGAGGTGAACTTCGCGTTGGTTTTGAATCCGGCTATGTTCCGTTTGAAATGACCGATAAAAAGGGTAATTTTATCGGTTTCGATATGGATTTTGCCCGCCGTATGGCCAAAGAAATGGGCGTTAAGTTCGTGCCGGTCAATACCGAATGGGACGGTATCATCCCGGCCCTGATGACCGACAAATTTGATATTATTATGGGCGGCATGACCATCACCCAGGAAAGAAATCTGAAGATTAATTTTGCCGATCCCTACATCGTTGTCGGCCAGTCCATCTTGTTGAATAAAAAACATGCCGGCAAAGTCAAGTCTTACAAAGACCTTAACGATCCCAAGTATATCCTGACCTCCCGCCTGGGAACCACCGGCGAGCAGGCCATTAAAAAATACATGCCCAAAGCCACTTATAAATCATTTCAATCCGAAGCCGAAGCCGGTCTTGAAGTGATCAACGGCAAGGCCGACGCCCTCGTGTATGATCTGCCGTTTTGCGGCTTTTTATACGGCAGCCAGGGCAAGGGCAAGACGGTCTTTTTAGATGAACCGTTTACCTATGAGCCGCTGGCCTGGGCCATCAACAAAGGGGACCCGGATTTTCTCAACTGGCTGAATAACTTCTTACGCCAGACCAAAGGCGACGGCTTCTATGACAGGCTCTATCAGAAGTGGATTATCGGATCAGACTGGAAAAAAGAGCTGGAATAAGTCACCTGAATCGAACCGTCTGACTGCTGGTTGAATGCGAAGGCCGGCCGTTTCCTTAGAGGAGCTGGCCGGCCTTTTTACATGTGGGCCCTTAAAATAGAGCGCTTCAGATGCGCTCGGTTTCGATCGGGCAGGTCTTCATCGATAACCCATTAAACCACACATACATACCATGAAACCATCAAATAATCAGCGAAGCGCTGCACGGCCGCAATCCTATTACATCTGGGTGGGCGTCTTCTGTGTTTTTACCGTGGTTGTTATCGGTCTGTTTTACTATGCCACCCAGAAAATCGAATATGTTTGGCGCTGGAACCGCGTTCCCGTTTATTTTGCCTACAAGGATACGATCGACATTACCTCGGAGATCGATGGTGAGGTGGCCTCTATTACCAAAGAAGGCGACACGGCCATCATTACGGTCAAGGGTGTGGGGGAGTCAATATCAGTTGAAGCCCCGGCCGCCGGGGTTAACGTCGATGAAGGTGAGATTATCTCCATCGGCGATACGCTGGCATCCTACACCCAATGGAAGCCCGGTCTTCTGATCGTGGGTCTCTGGATTACGCTCAAGATCAGTGTCCTGGCAACCATTTTCGGGGTCATTATCGGAATCATCGGCGGTCTGACCCGTATTTCCGGCAACCCGGCGCTCAAGTGGACGACAATGGTCTACGTGGAAATCATCCGTGGCTCGCCCTTGCTGGTGCAGATCCTGATCTGGTATTTTATCCTTGGCACCGTCATCAATGAACTGCTGATGGCCTATGGGGTGGGCCATATTCCAGCCTGGTGGTACGGGGTGGCGTCTTTGGCCTGTTTTGCGGGGGCCTATGTCACCGAGATTGTGCGCGCCGGTATCCAATCCATTCATCGCGGTCAGATGGAAGCAGCGCGCTCGGTGGGCATGAGTTATGGCCAGGCCATGCGCTATATCATTATGCCCCAGGCCCTGCGTAGAATTCTACCGCCCCTGGCAGGCCAGTTTATCAGTCTCATTAAGGATTCTTCGCTGCTGGGAATCATTGCGATTCGCGAATTGACCAAGGCCTCCCGTGAGGCCGTGACAGCCAGTCTGCAGCCATTTGAAGTCTTTATGCTTTGCGCTGTATTGTATCTGGTCTTAACATTTACCCTGTCAATGCTTGTTCAGCATCTTGAAAGAAGGATGGCCATCTCGTGATTGAAGTCCAACATGTCAATAAAACCTTTCATGTGCCCCATGAGGTCAAAGCGCTGGTGGATGTGTCGACCAAAATCGAGGCCGGGGAGGTGGTGGTGGTCTGCGGGCCGTCCGGCTCCGGCAAAAGCACGCTTCTCAGATGCCTCAATCGCCTGGAAAAGGCCGACTCCGGCCACATTTTTATCGACGGCATCGACGTGCTGGATCCCAAGACAAACATCAACAAGCTGCGGGCCGAAGTGGGCATGGTATTCCAATCCTTTAACCTTTTCCCGCACAAATCGGTGTTTGACAATATCGCCTTGGCCCAGAAAGTGGTCCGCAAGCGTTCTAAAGCCGAAGCCAAAGAAAAAGCCGATTTTCTGCTCAAAAAGGTCGGGATCCATGACAAGTCCGGCGCTTTTCCGGACAATTTGTCCGGCGGCCAGCAGCAGCGGGTGGCCATTGCGCGTGCGCTGGCCATGGACCCCAAAGTCATGCTGTTTGACGAACCGACCTCGGCCCTGGATCCGGAGATGATCGGTGAAGTGCTGGATGTGATGAAAACCCTGGCCAAAGAGGGCATGACCATGGTGTGTGTGACCCATGAAATGGGATTTGCCCGCGAGGTGGCCGATAGCGTGATCTTTATGGATGAAGGTGCGATTGTCGAAATCGGCACCCCTGAGCACTTTTTCAAAAACCCCACCCACGAGCGCACCAAATTATTTTTAAGCCAGATTTTATAAATGCAAAGGGCAGAGCGCAAAGCGCAAAAAATGTAGAATGAAAACGCTATGCCCTATGCTCCTTGCCCTATGCTGACACACCACATCTTGTACCCAAACCACTAAAATTATACCTTAACTTGTGTTTTTTCTTTACAAGCGTTTTGTATCCTGATATGATTTGGCAGTGAAAATCAAAACCGTCTTTCCATCTTTTTGTAAGCCAAAATTTGCCTGAAAAAAATTGGCCGGCAAATTTGCGGCCTTTTTTTTACCTTTTTTGGGCAATGACAACATCTGCAAAAGGCGCAGCATTTAAATGACAGGCGACCGCCTGTGATCAAATAGACATTACAGCGGAAAACAGTTGCATATTTGGCGAAACGATCTGAGGAGATCTTGGATATATGAAATTAAAAAAGCTTGAAATTACGGGATTCAAATCCTTTTACGATAAAGCGGGAATCTCTTTTCCGCAGGGCGTCTCCGCGGTGGTCGGCCCCAACGGTTGCGGCAAAAGCAACATTATTGACGCGCTCAGATGGGTCATGGGAGAGCAAAGCGTCAAACAGCTGCGGGGCAAAAAAATGGAAGATGTCATCTTTTCGGGGGCCAACGGCAAGCCGCCGTTAAATATGGCTGAAGTCTCCTTGACCCTGGCAAATGACAACGGGGACAGCCCTGAAGAGCTAAAAGATTTTACGGAGATCAACCTGACCCGTCGCATTTATCGCTCCGGGGAGAGTGCTTATTTTCTGAACAAACAACCGTGCCGCCTAAAAGATATTCACAATGTCTTCTGGGGCAGCGGACTGGGATCAAAATCTTATGCGATCATACAGCAGGGCCGAATCGGCGCCATTACCGATGCCAGCCCGGAAGAACTTCGCTATTTCATCGAAGAGGCTGCCGGCGTTACCCGTTACAAAAACCGCAAGAACGAAGCCCTGCGCAAAATCGATGTTACCAAAAACAATCTGTTGCGCGTTACCGATATTATCCTGGAAATAAAACGCCTAATGGCGAGTCTGAAACGTCAGGCCCGCAAAGCCGAGATTTATAACAGTTACCGCATCCAAATTAAGGCTTTTGAAACATTTCTCGCCCTGCACTATTTTGAGGATTATGCCCGCCAGATCCAGGAAACCGACACCTTACTTAATGAACTGCAGGATTTGGACATCAGCCATACCACCGAACTTAAAAAGCTGGATGCCTCGGTTGAAGAAATTAAGCTCAAACGCTGGCAAAAAAATCAGGAGATATCCGAACAAAAATCGAATCAGTACGAAACCCAGCGTCATATCGACCGCACTGAAAATGACCGCGTTCACTTACGCAACGAAGTGAAAAGACTTGCCGAAGAATCCGAGGAGCTGTCAAAAGTGCGCGCCGATCTGGAAGAAAAAAATCAGGAAATGCTGGCTGAAATTGAACAGGTCAAAAAAGAAACAGATCAAGTCAATGAAGAAATCACTGCTAAAAAAAGCCAGATCAATGCCGAAAAATCTGCCAGTGAATCCATCGCAGAAAAGTTGGAAGCGCTCAATCAAGATGAAGAAGCCCAAAAATCCAGCTTAATGGACCTTATTGCCCGAGAAGCCCAATACAAAAACATCTATCAAACCACCATCAATAATAAAGAAAGCTTGCAAAAACGCCTGGCCCGGGTTGATGAAGATGAAACCCAAGCCCGCAAGCAAATCCAAGGGGTTCGCAAGCAGGAAGAAAACGCCCGCGAACGGCTGGCAGATATAAAAGACAAAATCCATGACCTAGAAGCACAAATCGCCTCAACCGGCAAGCAATTGACGCAAAAAAACAGCGCTCTGAGCGAACAGGTCAAAACGACCCAGACGCTTGAACTGGAGCGCAACACCGTCAAGTCAAATTTAAACACCCTCAAGAAAATGGCCGATGATTTTGAGTGGTACCGCGACGGTGTCAAAGCGATCATGAAGCCCCGCGGCGATGATGAACCCGCCGTCGGCTCCAATGTTACCCAAAAGATCGTTGGGCTTATGGCGGATATCATCGAAGCCAAACCGAGCTTTGAAGCCGCTGTGGAAGCGGTCCTGGGTGATGCACTCCAGTACATTATTGTTAAAGACCAGGATGCGGGCCTGGAGGCCATCGATTATTTGCAGACCCGACAAGCCGGCCGCAGCGGATTCATCCCGCTGTCCACCGTGAAAACAGTCAACAGCCTGCAAACGGATGCACCCGTTTCCGGCTCACTGCTGTTGGACCAGATTACTATAAAGCCCGGCTATGAGCCTATTGTCAGGGCTCTGCTGGGCCATGTTGTCTTTACAGATGACATGACTGAAGCCATCCAGATGTACAATCGCAACGGCACCCTGAAGACCATTGTCACCAAAAACGGTGACGTCATCTCGCCGCAGGGTTTTCTGGTAGGCGGCAGCAAAGATAAACTAAACGGCATTCTGGCCAAAAAGCAGGAGCTCAAAACCCTGAGTGGCCAGGCCATCAAACTCGACCAAAAATTGGAGAAAGCCCGCTCAGAGCAAAACCAATTGGAGTCGGAGGCACGGCAGCTTGAAATTCAACTACAACAATTAAGCGAGCAAAAAAATAACGCCGTCAAAACCGAAATCGAGGCCGAAAAAGAACTGGTGCGGGCTTCGGAAGAACTCAAAAATGCCGAGCGTCATCTTGAAATCGTCAGGTTGGAAAAAGAGCAGTTGCAGGGTGAAGCCAACGATATCGATGTTGAAATGACCAAATATAATTCGGCCCTGGCCGACTTGTCCGCTGAGGTACAGGCGGCCCAGCAGACGGTTTCCCAGATTTCATCTTCCATTGACACGGTCTCGTCTGATTTGGAACAGTATCAGCAAAAGGTTGTCGATCTGCAATTGCAGCTGACGGCGTTGAATGCCAAATTAGAGAATGCAAACAACAGCTCACGGCGATTAAACGAGTTTCATAATGACAGCCTGAACAGGCTTGAACAGCTTGCTCAGGAAATTGGTACCAAACAGCAAAAGAAAGAAAACGCCAAACAACAAATCGCCGACTATGATCAAAAGCTCTCTGGAATGTATAAGAACATGGAATCGCTCGATCAGTCGCTGAAGAGCAATGAGGCACATTACCGCGTTATCGATCAAGAGCTTCAAGAAAGTGACACGAAAATATCACAAATCAAAAGTGAACGAGAGCAGGTGCTGGAAAAAGTCAGGCTGTTGGAATTGGAGCAATCCGAGCGCAAAATTAAAAAAGAAAATGTGGCCAGCCGTCTGGAGGAAAAATACCGGGCTGCCTTTGCGACGATTAGAGCTGATTTCAAACAGAATTCAGATGCGCTTGACCTGACCGAGGGAAAAACCATCGAACAAATGGAAACGGAACTGGCAACTGTTCAAAATAAAATAGATAGAATCATCGATGTTAACTTAGGCGCTATTCGGGAATATGAACAGCTGAAAGATCGTTATGATTTTCTTAAAGAACAACGAGATGACCTCGAGCGCGCCATTGAAGATCTGCACAAGGTCATCAAAAAAATTAACCATATCACCCAAAAACGATTCCTGGAGACCTTTGCTCTCATCAATGAGAAATTGAAAGAGATCTTTCCCAAGCTATTTGGCGGCGGTCTGGCCAAACTTATCCTGAAAGAACCCCATTTGCCATTAGAAACCGGGGTCGAGTTGATGATCCATCCACCCGGCAAAAAGCTAACCCGCTTGAGTTTACTTTCCGGCGGTGAAAAGGCTATGGCCGCTATCGCGTTTATATTTTCGATCTTTATGATTAAACCGACGGCCTTCTGTCTCCTGGATGAAATTGATGCCCCGTTGGATGACGCCAATGTCTACCGGTTTAATGATTTGCTCAAGGTTATCGGAGAAAAATCTCAGATTGTTATGATTACGCATAATAAGCACAGTATGGAATTTGCCGATACGTTATTCGGCATCACCATGGAAGAAAAAGGCATATCAAAGATTGTCTCCGTTAATTTTGAGGCCGCGCAATCTGCCAACTAAGCTCAGAGGCTGACATCAGCTTTCTTTGAAATCAAACACAACAAAAATTGAGCCGCTCAAACTTTCAAAACAACATTTAACTTAACCACGAAGATCACGAAGGTTACAAAACAAGTATTCTCTATGATCTTAAGTTCAACTTCGTGCATCTTCGTGTTCTTCGTGCTGAGTGACAAAAGTTGATTACAAGGATCAGGAATGATTTTTGGTAAATCCAAGAAAAATACAACCGATAGCGAAAATGCTCCCCCGCAGCCATCTGAAAGTGGGCCTGAGGACCAAGATCTGCAAACCGAAGACGAGCCTTCGGTTGGTTATTTTCAGCGCTTAAAGCAGCGACTATCGAAGACGCGCAAGACGTTCTCCGGTGGTTTTGATAGAATTTTTTCGCAGAAACAAAAGATCGATGACGATCTATTGGAAGAGCTTGAGGAATTGTTAATTACATCAGATATCGGGGTTCAAACAGCGCTGACGCTCGTGGAAAAGATCGCGGCGTCAAAAATATCCGATACAGCTGAAATTAAAACCTTGCTCAAGACTGAAATTTTTTCAATTCTTGCACCCCAGGCACCCGACAACAAAAAGCCTTCGGCGCAGCCCCAAGTCATCATGGTGGTGGGTGTAAATGGGACCGGGAAAACCACCACAATTGGAAAACTGGCGGCCCACGCGAACCGCGCTGGAAAAAAGGTACTGATTGGCGCAGCGGACACCTTCAGAGCGGCGGCAATCGATCAACTCATCATCTGGGCTGATCGCGCCAAGGCGGATATTGTCAAGCATAAAGAAATGGCTGATCCGGCAGCGGTTGCATTTGATGCTGTCGAGGCGGCAAAGGCCCGTGGTGCCGATCTGGTTCTGATTGACACAGCCGGTCGATTGCATACCAAAGTCAATTTAATGGAAGAATTAAAAAAAATAAAAAGGGCGATATCAAAAACCATCCCGGATGCGCCCCATGAAGTGTTGCTGGTTTTAGATGCCACCACCGGTCAAAATGCGATATCACAGGCCGAATTATTTAATGACGCCCTTGGCGTTACGGGTTTGGCACTGACCAAGCTTGACGGCACGGCCAAGGGTGGCATTGTCATCAGCATATGTAATACCCTGAAAATACCTTTAAAATATATCGGCATCGGTGAGCAGGTGAATGATTTGCAGGAATTTGATGCTGCTAAATTTGTCGATGCCCTGATCTAAAGTTGTTTCATCGGAAGCAAAAAGATCGCCTGGCAAGTGCGGCCAAAAAACCAGAATTTTGAATTTTATTTTCCTGTAAATGCGGTTATGCAGCCGTTCAGCGGGGATTCTTTCAAAAAAAGTATTGTAAAAAGTCGATTTCTGTTGACATCGATTTTATCTTTCTATATGGAAACAGGCAAATAGGCGATCGGTTCGTATTAATCATAACCTAAGATCAACAAAACTAGAAGGGGGTAAAGCATTATGACAAAGGCAGAACTTGTAGAAAAAGCGGCTAAAGATGCAAAAATTTCAAAGGTTGCAGCAGCAGCCGCGCTTAACTCGTTTATGGACGGTGTAACCAAAGCACTGAAGAAGAAGAACGGCAAAGTGACCCTGGTCGGTTTCGGCACTTTTCAGAAAGTCCGCCGTAAAGCCCGTAAGGGACGCAATCCGCAAACCGGCGCGCCGATTAAAATTAAGGCCACCAACGTCGTCAAATTTCGACCCGGCAAAAAACTCAGAGACGCCGTTTAAGCATTTTCATTCTAAAAACAACGGGTGATTTATTGTTGTAATAAATCGCCCGTTCTGTTTCTAAACCCGCTGGCGCTAAAGCCCAGCAGGAGTTATTCGTTATTGGTTATTTGTTATTCGTTTATCGAAAACAACGCTTAAAAAGACTTAAAGCTGTCTTAAAAATAGTAGATTACGTCCAAGGGCAAGGCAAAAAACCGATTCAAAAGTGGAGCATACACGTTAGTATTCGAGCATTTTGAATCGGTTTTTAACACAGCCCTTGGGCGTTAGATGCATTTTTAAGACAGCTTTAATAGGTGATGTCAAAGCGTTTAAACTCTCCGGTATAATCCTGCCACTCTAAGTCTACATTTTCAACCACTGCCAGATTAGGGCCTTCCTGGCACCATTGGAGAACAGCATCCACATCCGGCTGTTGGCCTTCGAACACAGCTTCAACCGTGCCGTCGGGTCTGTTTCGAACCCAACCCAGGGCGCCAAATTGTTCGGCAGCACGCTGGGTTTCGACCCGGAAAAATACGCCCTGCACGCGTCCGGATATAATCACATGCGCACGCACCTGTTTTTCCATGTGAACCTCACAAATGTTTTGCTTGTAAGCTATGATGCCAGGAAGCTGGAAAGCTTAAGGCGATAATCAGATCAGCTTGCCAGCCTCCAAGCCTTTTAGGCATCAGGTTTATCCCAATAAATCTTTAAATTCTGTCTCATCAATTACAGTGACGCCCAGTTCCCTGGCTTTGGTGAGTTTTGACCCTGGGGCATCCCCTCCGACGACATAGTTCGTATTGCCGGATACAGATCCGCTGACTTTGCCGCCGGCGGCCTCGATCAACGCTTTGGCCTGGGAACGCGTAAAATTCTCAAGCTTGCCGGTTAGCACGAATACCTGGCCGTTGAGCTTACCGGTTTTTTGGGGACCTGTTACCTCCAATTTTATCCCGCTGGCCAACATCTGATCGATAATCCGCCGATTATGCTTCTGCTCAAAAAACCTGACGATACTTTCGGCCACAGTTGGACCGATACCGGCGACGGCTTCCAGTTCTTCTCGCGAACACCCCATTAATGCTTCCAGATCGATAAAATGGTCCGCCAATAAGGCTGCCACATGTTCACCGACGTGCCGTATCCCCAGGGCAAAAAGAAAACGGCTAAAGGGAATCGATTTGGCCTTTTCAATGGCATTTTTAAGATTCGCGGCGGATTTAGCCCCCATTCGCTCCAAATCACTCAGCACGGCTTGATCCAGTTTAAATATATCTGCATACGACGACAACAGTTCTTTATCAACGAGCTGTTCAACGAGTTTAGCACCCAGGCCGTCAATATCAAAGGCACCCTTGGCAGCGAAATGTTTGATCCGTTCTTTTACCTGGGCAGAGCAACTTGAGTTAATACAGCGCGTGGCCGCCTCGCCTTCGATGCGAATTACCTTCGAATCGCAGACCGGGCACACCCGGGGCATCTTAAATATGGTCTCGCTCCCATCACGCTTTGATGCCATTACTTTAACAATCTCCGGAATAACATCTCCGGCTCTTTGCACCAGTACATGATCGCCGATGCGCACGTCTTTTTTTTCGACTTCATCTTGATTATGCAGGGTCGCCCGACTGACCCGGACCCCACCGACATTGACCGGCTTTAAATGGGCAACGGGTGTGAGCACACCGGTTCGGCCAACTTGGACATCGATCGCTTCGATGGTTGTTGTCTCCTGAATGGCTTTGAATTTATAAGCAATGGCCCATCGCGGGCTTCGTGAGGTCGTCCCCAATTGTTCCTGGAGGTCAATACGGTCGACTTTGACCACAACGCCATCGATGTCGTACGCAAGCTGATGCCGTTTCTCACTTAGCTCCTGAAAATAATTTAAGACCGCATCAATGGTGAGGCCGGAACGAATAAGCGGATTGATTCTGAATCCCCATTGCTTCAAGGTCTCCAGAAGTGCCTTGTGTGTTTCAAAGACCGTATCTTCAACAACCCCGACCCCATAGAAAAATACCTCCAGCGGACGGGTTGCCGTAATTTTAGAATCCAATTGCCGCAAAGATCCCGCCGCCGCATTTCTGGGATTGGCAAACGGCGGCTGTTCCTGTTGAACGCGTTCCTGGTTTAGCTGTTTAAAGGCATCCAAGCCGATGAATACTTCTCCCCTGATTTCACACCGCGACGGAACGGGAGTTGATGGATGTGTCTGCATCACCAGTGGTACGGTCTGTATCGTTTTGACATTGGCCGTGATCATCTCGCCTGTCTGGCCGTCTCCTCGAGTGGCAGCGGTGACCAGTTTTCCGTTTTCATATATAAGTTCAACGGCAACTCCATCCATTTTCGGTTCCGCCGTATAGATGATGTTATCCGTATCACCCAGGTTTCTGCTAACCCTCTTGTCAAATTCCAGGATATCATCGTCATTGAAACCATTGTCCAGACTCAGCATTGGAATACTGTGAGCCACCGAATCAAATTTATCCAGCGGTGGTGCTCCGACACGCACTGTTGGAGAATCCGGGCGCTTCAACTGGGGGTATTTTTCTTCCAGCCGTATTAATTCCTGCAATAAACGATCATACTCGGCGTCCGAAATCTCGGGATCATCCAGCACATAATACCGATAGTTATGTCGGTGCAGAGCCGCCCTGAGATCCTGAATTTTCGCTATGATTTGAGGGCTTACATCTTCTGACATAAGTTTTTAATCACCTCGCAGACCGTCTGTCGACCGCGTTTGAATTCTTTTGTGTTGAAACCGGGACGCCATTTAAACGAAGCCAATTCATCCGAAACAACTGCTACAGCACCCAGATCAGCACCCCGATAGGCGGCCACAGTGAACAGGGCCGAAATTTCCATCTCAACTACCAGCACATGGCGGCGCTGATACGTTTCCACTTTGCGCCGCGTTTCACGGTAGATCGCATCTGTTGTCCAGATCGGCCCACTGTGGAACCTGATTTGCGCCTTGTTTAAATCAGCAACAAGACGGGCGGTCAGCCATTCAGAAGGAAATGATTGGTCATTCTCATCGGGTTGATAGTGTTTGGATGTACCTTCATCAATAATGGCCGAGGTCGCGACAACAATATCTCCAATGCTCACCTGCTGCGATATTGAACCGCACCAGCCCAAAAAAATGATCTTCTCAACGCCCCATGCGATCAAATTTTCAAGCACCATTACGGCGTAGGGTGCGCCAACCAATGGACCGCATAGGGATATTCCGTCAGCCGATCTGTTTGAAACATATAAACGACTCGTAAATAGTTTTTGGTAGTCGTCGGCAGCAAATCCCAATAATTTGCGCAGCAAGGAAGAATCGGTTTCCGTCCCGGCAACCACTGCCAATGGTCCCAACTCAGGAGAACGTTTTCCCTTTTTGGGAAAAATAATAGCCTCGTTTTGGCTAATTCCAGGCATCGATTGCATCTCGTCTAATAGATGATTCCAAACAACAAAGGATTTTCGGTCAGTTATTTTTTATTTGGTTTTGCCCCGATGGTCAAAGTGCCAAAACGAATAACCACTAGCGGATAACCAAAAACCATTACTGCGGTTTGTGCAAAGCAGTCAGCTCCTCTTTAACCTCATCAATGATATCGTATAGCCACATCAGATCCTCGATTGTCAGTCGTCCGGCTTTTACCGGAGCTCTTTCGCTACCGTCTTTTTTCAATAAAATCCGAGGTCCGATCTGAACTTTTGGCTCGCTATCGCCATATTGATTGATTGACACCACCAAACCGGTTTCATCGCATTTCCATCTTTTTAATGTCACGTCTTTTTCCGGATCGTACGGCATAACCACCTCCACTCAACAGGAACATGTTTAAAGTTTTACTGCAAGATTATAATAGTTGGTTGCTTTATGATGTATTTACCACAAAAACACGAAAGCATAAAAGCAAGAAATTTATGATGTTTTTTCCCGTGATGTTGCCTGCCCGGTTAAACCTTTTTATAGCGTTTAACCGGTGCTCTTTTTTGATTTCCTGGTTACTTTTTTCTTTTTGGGTTCAGTATTGTCCGATTTGAGCGTTTTCAAATCTAATGGGTCAAAAATCGCTTGTCAATCAGTCTTTTGCAAATAAAAATGACTTGACAACTTTAGGCATCCCAGATATCGAACCCGCACGGTTTAGTTCCAGAGGTCAGAAGATAGAGGTCAGATGACAGAGAACAGATAATTCCCGATCCTCTGAACCCTGCTTGCCGCTGCGACTTGTCATGGCGCAGCATATTAATGCGAAGACGGAAGCTTGCGAAAGCGAAACCGGAAATCCTTGAACCCTGAACCTTTAAACCCTTGAACCTTTGTAAAGATGCCAATACCCTCTCCCTTTCATGAACGCACGTTTGAATTGTGCACCAGCTACCGCTGGACCGATTGGGCCGGCTATTACGCTGTATCCTCCTATAGCTGGCCAAACGACAGCGAGTACTACAGTTTGCGGCATGCTGCCGCTGTTATCGATATTAGTCCGCTGTTCAAATACGAGGTTAGCGGACCGGATGCGGCTTTATTTTTGTCCCGCATCATGACCAAGAATATTGAAGACATCCCGATCGGTCGGGCGGTCTATTGCTGCTGGTGCGATGACTTTGGCAAAATCATCGATGATGGCACCGTCTTTCGATTGGACCCAGACCGTTTGCGGGTACACACTGCCGAGCCCATGCTCGCCTGGTTCGAACAGTTCAAACGTGGTCTGAATGTCACTGTCGAAGATATCACCACAAAAATTGCTGCATTGGCTATCCAGGGACCCACATCCCGCGATATTCTCAGCCAGATCAGCGATATGGATCTGGCAGCATTGGCCTATTACCATATCATGGCGACCCGAATCGACAAGCTGCCTGTGCTGATATCCCGTACCGGATATACCGGTGACCTGGGCTATGAGATCTGGCTGGATCATGCCGCCGCCCTGCCCCTCTGGGATGCGCTCATGTCCGCTGGCCAATCTTATTTGCTGCAACCCTTCGGTCTGAATGTTCTGGACATTGCCCGCATTGAAGCTGGCCTTATTTTAAACGGGATCGAATTTCACAATGCTGCCCATTGCCTGGTCGAATCACAAAAATCGACCCCTTTTGAGCTGGGTCTTGGCTGGACGGTAGACCTGGAGCGGGAGGCCTTTTGCGGTCAGGCGGCTTTGAAAGCCGAGTCTGCAGCAGGGCCTCAGCTGTCACTTGTCGGGCTGGAGCTGCACTGGGATGAACAGGAAGCCCTTTACGCCAAACATGGGCTGCCGGTACAGGTCCATCCCGGCGCCTGGCGCAGTGGCGTTCCGGTTTATGATAGTGACGGCAACCGACAAATCGGCAAAGCCACCAGTGGTGCCTGGTCACCAATGATCAAAAAAAACCTGGCGCTGGCATCGGTAGAATCCCAATACGCAAAGATCGGCACGGAGCTCAAAATTGAATATACCGTGGAATACCAGCGCGAAACCGTTACCGCAAAAGTGGCGCCCATGCCGTTTTATAACCCGGAACACAAAAAAGCCTGAATCGGAACGCTTATTTTTTAGGAAATATGGTATGCCTCAAGTCACCCAAATTGCAGTCCCGTTTAAATCTGACATCCCGACTGCCAGTTATGATGCTATTGTGGTCGGTGGCGGACATAACGGGCTCGTATGTGCGGCTTATCTGGCAAAAGCCGGTAAAACAGTACTCGTTCTGGAAAATAGGCATATTCTGGGAGGGGCCGCCGCCAGTGATGAGATCTTTCCGGGATTCACATTTTCAGTTTACTCTTACGTTGTCAGCCTCTTTCGTCCGCATATCGTGCGCGAACTCGACCTCACCCGGCACGGATACCAAGTCATCCCGCTGGAATGCACATTTACGCCCTTTCCCGACGGGGAATCGATGACCCGTTGCGGAGACCCTGAGGCCACCCGGCGCGAAATTGCACGCTTCAGCCGCAAAGATGCGGAAGTCGCACCTCGCTTTTCTTTGGCCATGACACAAATGGCCAGTTTTATAAAGCATTTGATTGACGAACCGGCTGCGGATCTGACCACATTGCGCATCGGTGAACTGACGAAATTGCTCGGGTTGGGACGACGCTTCAAGGCGCTCGGCGATGGTGATAAATATGTGTTTACCAAGCTGATGACCATGAGTGCGGTTGAGTTTTTGAAGCTGTGGTTTGAATCCGACCGCTTGATCGGTCCCATGTCGGTCAGCGGCATTATCGGAACCTTTTTGGGTGTAAGGTCTCCGGGCACCGCCTACGTGCTGCTGCACCATTACATGGGAGAAATTGATGGTGCTTTTCGTTCATGGGGGTTTTCCAAAGGGGGTACCGGTGGGGTCAGCCTGGCCTGTGCAAGGGCCGCCAGATCTTTTGGCGCTGACATTCGAACCGAAGCCGCCGTAGAAAAAATAATCTTACGGGCGGGAAAGGCTGCTGGAGTGGTGGTGCGGGGAGGTCATGAAATCAGGAGCAAGACCGTCATTTCCGCCGCCGATGCCCATCAAACGTTTTTTAAGCTGGTGGGCGAAAAGCACCTGGACGCTGATTTTGTGCAACAGCTTAAACGCTTCAAATACAGAGGCAGTTCGGCTAAAGTTAATTTGGCTGTGGACCGCCTGCCGAATTTCAGCAGCAAACCGGGCGACGGGCCGCATCTGCGGGGTGATATCACGATTGCACCGGGAGTCGATTACCTGGAAAAAGCCTATGATGATGCCAAATACGGCAATTTCTCGCAACGCCCCTTCCTGGACATCGTCATCCCATCGTTGACGGATCCAACCGTAGCGCCAGCGGGCAAACATGTGATCTCCAT
Organism: Desulfobacterales bacterium; assembly: GCA_030066985.1. Lineage (NCBI taxonomy): Bacteria > Pseudomonadati > Thermodesulfobacteriota > Desulfobacteria > Desulfobacterales > Desulfobacterales bacterium. Next base: position 42,784 of record JASJAN010000007.1, on the reverse strand, counting down.
TTTTGTCCAATATGCACCTTACCATTTGAAAGAAGGCGCCGCACAATGGCCGTCAAAACGGGAAGCACTGGGAGATACAGTGGTTGACACGCTGGCCGCATACTGCCCCAATTTAAAAGACAGTATCCTGCACCGCCAGGTTATTACGCCCTGGGATTTGGAGCAGGAAGTGGGTCTGACCGAGGGCAATATTTTCCAGGGAGAATTGAGCTTGGAGCAACTGGGGCCTTTTCGGCCGGTTTCCGGCTGGTCACGCTACCAGACACCCATCGATCAGCTCTGGATGTGTGGTTCCTGTGTTCACCCGGGTGGCGGGATCATGGGCGCACCCGGGGAGCTGGCCGCCAAAACCTTGCTAAAGTCCTGATGGAATCAGAACTTTAGCAGGCGTTATTCGTTATTGGTTACTCGTGAAATTTCAAAAAAATTTTTCAGGTGTCAGTGTTCAGGTGTCAGCCTTTCTAATCGACCCTGAAACCTGACACCTGACACCTGAAACCTTAAAAATGGATTAGACGAAATAAAAATTGAAAATGGAAACATCGGCAAAGAACGCCTACGACGTCATCGTCATTGGTGCCGGGCACAACGGTTTGACTGCCGCTGCTTACCTGGCCAAACAGGGCCGCAAGGTTCTGGTCCTTGAACGGCGCAGCACCATCGGCGGCTTGGCGGCGGGAGAGGAATTTCATGCCGGATATCACACAGACGGGGTATTGCACGACTCCGGCCAGGTTCGGGCCCAAATGATCAAACGTCTCGATTTAAAAACCCATGGTCTTGAAATCCGTCCGGGAAGACCGTCATTTCTGGCTTTAGACCCTGAGGACCGTGGCATACTTATTGGCCATAAGGAGCGCCAAACGGCCAAAGAAATCGGTTTTTACTCACCGCAAGATGCGGGTCAGTATCGTCTGTACCGCAGATTTATCAGACATGTTGCCGGTGTAATGAATCGCATCTTCGATGAGCTTCCGCCGGATATGAATGCTTCAGATAAACGAGCACTGTGGGCGCTTTTCAAAACCGGTTTTGCCCTGCGCCGGTTGGGCAAAACGACCATGATGGATTTAATGCGCATCGCACCCATGTGCGTCGCAGACTGGCTCAACGAATGGTTTGACAATAACCGCTTAAAGGCCGCTTTAGCGGGAACGGGTTTAAGCAACAGTTTCGCCGGCCCCTGGAGCCCCGGCACTGCCTTTAACCTGCTATTGTGGGAATGTAGCGCCCGATACCGCATAAAAGGCGGACCGCGGTCTCTGATTGACGCTCTTGAGAAAGCCGTCAGCTCTTTCGGGGGTGATATTCGAACCGACACCACAGTCAGCGAAATACGGGTTGTCCAAGGGCAAATTAAAGGGGTGGTGCTCAAAGATGGTGAGCAGATTCCAACCGATATTGTGGCGGCCTCATGCGATCCCCGACATACCTTTTTGGAACTGATAGCCGGCAATCGGGTTACAAACTGGCAAGAGCAGCGGTTGCAGCATGTTCGCGGTACCGGAACAACTGCTAAAGTAAATCTGGCATTAAATACCCAGCTGGCGTTTCAGGGCCGTGCCGGAGAAAGAATCGCCTTTGCCCGGACCGGCCACCACCTGGACCACATTGAAAAGGCCTTTGACGCTTGCAAGTACGGCCATTTGCCCGCCGATCCCATTCTGGACATTCATATCCCCACTGTGTCAAATCCGAATCTGGCCCCAACCGGACACAGCGTGGTTTCGATTTTGGTTTACTGCGTGCCCTATCATCTGCAACCGCAATGGAGCCATGACCAGGCTGAAAAATTAGGGGATAGCGTCGTGACAACCCTGACGCAATACGCTCCGGGGGTGCGCAATGCCATCGTGGGCCGAGAAGTATTGACTCCGGTTGACCTGGAGGAGCGCTACGGTCTGGTTCAAGGGCATCTTCTGCACGGCGAGAACGCCCTTGATCAGATGCTTTTAAGACCCAGCCCCGAATGTGCCCGTTACCAAACACCGATCAAAGGGTTGTATCTATGCGGCAGCGGCAGCCATCCCGGCGGGGGCATTACCGGCGGACCGGGCGTTTTGGCCGCTTCAGTGATCGCACAAGCCTGAAAGCAGCTTCGGCGTGGCGCATGATATCTAGTTCAGTCTAAATTCCTACAGCATAAATTTAAAAATTACAGCAACCGTATCGCCGGAGACCCATGCGCCCGCCATCACACGGATAGCGTCGGCAAACAGCCATCTACAATTCAGCGTATCAGATGTTGACATCTGCCGACACTCAGAAGATAACTATGACATTAAGTCAAAAAAACAGTATACATTTATAGCCAGAGGAGGCTCATATGGCAACCAGTCTATATATCGCCGCCATAGCACCGGGCAGCGGCAAATCGGTTGTGGCCCTCGGTCTGATGGAGTTGCTTTCCAGACGCATTCGCCGAGTCGGCTATTTCCGGCCCGTGGTGCATTCGAGCAAAGAACCGGATAACAATATCCGTTTAATTAAGACACGTTATAATTTAGAGCTCGCTTATGAAGAGATGTTTGCCTATACACACGAAGAGGCGCGAAATCTTGTTGCGGATGGAAAAGACGAAGGCCTTTTAAAGGGCATTTTGAAAAAATTCAAAGAGTTGCAGCGCAAATGCCAATTTATTCTATGCGAGGGCACAGATTTTACCGGTGTGGCGTCGGCGTTTGAGTTCGAATTTAACGCTGAAGTGGCCAATAATCTGGGAGCCCCGATCCTTACCCTTGTCAATGGGCGCGGTAAATCAGCAGATGAAGCTGTAGATACCGTCCAGGTAACCAGGGAATTGTTTGAAGAAAAAGGGTGTACGGTCCTGGCGACGATTGTTAACCGTGTGGATCGCAACGCCATTGCAGCGATCCAGGATCAAATCAAAAAAATAGGGCTGGAAAAGGATCCAATATACATATTGCCCGAAGAGCCCAGCCTTGGCAAACCAACGGTGGGGGAAATCACGCGCAGCCTCGGAGCACATATCCTGCAGGGTGACCCCAAGGGATTAAACCGGGAAGTGCATGATCTTAAAATCGCTGCCATGAATTTACCCAACTTTTTAGACCGCATTGGGGATGGGGATCTGATCATCACACCGGGCGACCGTGCTGATGTTGTCCTGGCTTGCATTGCCTCCAGTGTCTCCGAGACGTCGCCCAATATTGCCGGTTTGATGTTAAGCGGCGGACTGACACCTGAAGACCCCGTCCAGGACCTAATCAAAGGCTTGAAAAATTATTCTCCAATACCGGTGATCAGCGTTAAGACAGACACCTATGACACCGCCATGAATGCCAGCGTCGTGCGCGCGGCCCTGACACCTGAAAATGATCGCAAGATCGCTGCGGCCCTGGGTGTTTTTGAAAGCCATATTGATACCCAACAACTCGAAGACCGGATTGAAGTCGTGCGTTCCAACCGGGTCACGCCGATTATGTTCGAATATGAACTGATTGAACGTGCCAAGGACAACCGGCGTCACATTGTCATGCCGGAAGGTGAAGAGGAACGTATATTACGCGCCGGCGAAATCATTTTGCGGCGCGGGGTCGCCGAACTCACGTTGCTGGGCAATCCGGAGGAAATTACAAACAAAATCGGAACGCTGGGTCTCAACCTGAAAGGGGTTAAGATAATTGACCCCCATACTTCCGACCACCTTAAGGATTTTGCCAAGACCTATTTCGAATTGCGCCGACACAAGGGCGTAACTGAAAAAATGGCTGCCGACTCAGTGACCGGTGTCAATTTTTTCGGTACCTTGATGGTGTACCATAATTTGGCTGATGGTATGGTGTCGGGGTCTATTCACACAACGGCGGAGACCATCCTGCCCGCCCTCCAGATTATCCGCACACAGCCAGGTTTTTCAGTTGTCTCCAGCGTGTTTCTGATGTGCCTGGCCGACCGTGTGCTGGTTTACGGTGATTGTGCGGTCAATCCGGACCCCAATGCTGAACAGCTGGCAGAAATCGCCATCAGCTCGGCTGAAACCGCTGCCATCTATGGAATCGAGCCGCGCGTTGCGATGTGCTCTTACTCCACCGGCGAATCCGGTAAAGGCAAAGATGTCGATAAAGTACGGCAGGCCACCCAGATCGTTAAAGAACGTCTGCCAAATTTGAAGATTGAAGGACCGATTCAGTACGATGCCGCCGTGGACGCGGGAGTTGCCAGGACCAAACTTCCCAAAAGCGAGGTGGCCGGTACAGCCACTGTCTTTATTTTCCCGGATTTAAATACCGGCAATAACTTGTATAAGGCCGTGCAACGATCTGCCAATGCCGTGGCCATTGGCCCCATTCTGCAAGGATTGAACAAACCGGTCAACGATTTGAGCCGAGGCTGCACAATACCCGATATCGTCAATACCGTCGCTATTACCGCTATTCAGGCTCAAAATATCGCGTAAGTAGGTATACAATTTTCTATCATATCGGATCAGTGCTGTTGGTTAAAAATTACATTCAATGGGTTTCAGGTGTCAAGTTTCGGGTGTCAGGTTTTAAGAAAACATATGAAAACAGCTGCCACTTGATGTGCCTACCTGCCCGCTGCACTCTGTCTTTTGACCTCTGGCATTTTTTTTTGCTGACACCTGAACACTGACACCTGAAACCAAATTTTTGACCAAAATGTGACAGTTAAGTTGATAGCCAACACCCTTTACCTGGAAAGAAGGCATTTATGAAGATATTGGTGCTCAATTCCGGCAGTTCTTCGATTAAATACCGGCTTTTTGACATGAACGCCAAAACCGTTTTGGCGTCCGGCCTGATAGAGCAGATCGGTGAACCGCAGAGTCGACTGACGCATAAAACCCGTAACGAACGGGGAAAAATGGATGAAATCGTTAAAACAGAAACCGTTGCCGATCATCTGGCCGGATTTCAATTGATGGACAATACGTTGCGCGAATCGGGCGCATTGCGGAACACCAAAGAACTGGCGGGTATCGGCCATCGCGTGGTTCATGGCGGCGAAGCATTTAAAAAGACCACCCTGATTGACAAAACCGTGATCGACACCATCCACCAGCTGAGTGCTTTGGCGCCGTTACACAATCCGGCCAATTTGATGGGTATCGAAGTCGCCATGCAGAGTGCACCGCATGTTCCGCAGGTGGCTGTGTTTGATACGGCCTTTCATCAGTCGCTTCCCGAACATGCCTATCGTTATGCCATACCTCATGATCTCTACAAAGCCCATCAGGTGCGCCGGTACGGCTTCCACGGCACATCTCACAGCTATGTTGCCAAACAGGCTGCAAAAATGATGAACCGGCCGTTGAATAGGTTGAACCTCATCACGCTGCATCTGGGCAATGGTGCAAGCGCGGCCGCCATCAAAGACGGCAAAAGTATTGATACCTCAATGGGTATGACACCTCTGGAGGGGCTAATCATGGGCACCCGCTGCGGTGATATCGATCCGGCCATTGTCTTCTATCTCAAAAGAAAAACCGGGCTGACCCGAGATGAAGTCGAAACCTTGCTCAACAAAAACAGCGGCTTGAAAGGTATCTGCGATATCATTGATATGCGCGAGATCATACAATCAGCTCAAGCGGGTGATTCCCGGGCACAGCTGGCCATCGATATGGTTTGCTACCGCATTAAAAAATATATCGGTGCATACTATGCCGTCCTGGGCCGTGTGGATGCGCTTATTTTTACAGCCGGAATCGGTGAAAAATCGGCGCTGATCCGCGAGCGCGCCTGCCAGGGGCTGACACATCTGAGTGTCGAAGTCGATCCTTTGAAGAACAGCAGCCCCTCCAAAAATGCTTTTGAAATTCAAACCCAAAATAGTACCACCAAGATCCTCGTTATTCCCACCAATGAAGAACTTGAAATTGCCCAAGAGACCGTAGTATGTATCCAAAGCTAAGTAGATGATAGCGTTTTATACCAGGAATAAACAGGTTTCTCCGAAAAGCGAAAAATGAGGAATTCAAATTTTGCCAAGCGCTCCAGAACGAATTTATCAATAAGCAAATCGAAAAGAAAATGCCAATGAAAATCGTTGCAGCGCCAAATGCGTTTAAAGGGTCGCTGACTGCCATTGAGGCCGCGCGTGCCATGGCCAAGGGCATCGCTCAGGTGCTTCCCGAAGCCGAGGTGGTTCAGGTCCCGGTGGCAGACGGCGGAGACGGGCTGGTGGATGTGGCGCTGGAGGCTTTACACGGCGAAAAACGCGTTCTTAAAGTGACCGGTCCGCGCGGCAGTGAAGTAGAAGCGGAATACTGTTATGTGAAAACCATGAATCTGGTGACTGTGGAGATGGCCTTGGCCAGCGGTCTGGCCCTGCTGCCCAATGAGTTGCAGGATCCAACCCTGACGACCACGTTCGGCACCGGTGAATTAATCAGAGCCGGCCTGGACCTGGGCGCAAAACGCATCGATGTGGGGATCGGGGGCAGCGCCACCAATGATGGCGGTATCGGCATGGCCCAGGCGTTAGGCGTTCGTTTTCTGGATAAACAGGGTGCGGAATTACCAGGTATAGGATCCTCTCTGGCAGCCATCCGTGAAATTGATATGTCAGGACTGGACCCCCGTGTTAAAACCACCCTCTTTGATGCGGTTTGCGATGTCGACAATCCGCTCTGCGGACCAAAAGGTGCCGCAGCGGTCTATGGGCCCCAAAAAGGGGCCAGTCCTGCACAGGTCAAAGAGCTCGACCACGGACTGAAAAATCTGGCCCAACTGATTAAAAAACAGCTGGGTGTAGACGTGATCGATATGCCGGGTGCCGGTGCAGCCGGCGGGCTGGGTGCCGGCTTGCATGCCTTTCTTGGCGCTAAGCTCTGCAAAGGGATCGATCTCATCTTTGAACTCGTCGATCTGGATAAAAAACTGAAAGGCGCCGATCTGGTGCTCACCGGGGAAGGACAGATCGACTTTCAAACCGTCTTTGGCAAAGCCCCAGGCGGAGTGGGGGCTGCTGCCAAAGCACGGGGAATACCCTGTTTTGCCATTGCCGGCGCCGTTGGATCGAAGTTAGGAGCGCTGCATGAAAGCGGCATCGATGCCGTGTTTAGTTTGTGTGTCGGCCCGATGACCCTCAAGGATTCAATGGAAAATTCCAAACATCATCTAACACGGGTGACCGAACAGGCGGTCCGCGCATTTTTGGCCGGTCAAAATTAGATGAGGGATTGGGGTGTTTTGGCGGTTGAGCCGCTCGATGGATGAGTATTAGGTGAAATTCGCGCAAAAGCGTGCAGATAGATTCAAGCAGTGCGCGCTATTGGCAAGCGATCATTCATTGGGTGCACTGCTACGCTTAGAGCAATAACGCCCTGTTGTTCAATCATTGCAGCGGATGAATTGAATTCGGTTGCGGACCAAAACAGACATCTCAAGAGCGCTGTCGCAAAAAAAAGGGATGGATGCCGATGCATCCATCCCTTTGGGTTTGATGGAGGTTATACCGATTTACGGTACGGGTCGCAGTTCAACTCTGCGATTTTCCGCCCGACCGGCAGCAGTGGCATTAGAGGCAGCCGGTCGATCAAAACCATAGCCTCTGGCCGACAGACGATTAGACGCAATGCCTCTGGCGATCAAATAGTCCATTACTGCCTTGGCACGGTTTTCGGATAGTCGCTGGTTGTAATCGACGGCCCCGCGGTTGTCGGTGTGTCCTTCGATCTCCAATTTCAGATCCGGGTTTTTCTGCAGAATGTTTACCACACTGTTCAAAATGGGATAGTAGCGAGATTTAATTTCCCATTTGGAAGTGTCGAAGGTAACACCTGACAGCACCCAGCAACCGCGCTTATCAACGGTGGCACCTTTGGGGGTATCCGGACACTGATCCGCATTATCATAGACGCCATCCCCGTCACTGTCCATGGGGGCGGGAGCTGGCGCGGCCTTTTTCGGTGACCTGGTCAGAAAAACGCTCTCCACCCAGTTGGCCATGGCCTGCGGTGAATCCAGGTTGGCGGCGTTTTGAAACGAACCGCATTGGCTGACAGCAGCAATCGCTTTCATGGTCGCCACATCCTCGGGTCCGGCACTACCAGTCAGTACGGTGTGAATGCACGCATTGCTGCCAAATTGCCCCGCCAGGCGTTTGGCAGCGCCTTCGGCGTCGACACCGCGGTACTGCCCGTCACCGACCAGGATCACTGCTGTTCGACCCTGCATGCTATTCAGATCATTGGTGCTAAGATCAAACGCCTGATCCACGGGACTGCGTCCTTTGCCCTGGGGGACGCCATCCAGAGCACCTTGAAAAGATTCCGCCTGCCAGCGCGTAGGGCCATAATGCAGGGTGGTCTCTCCACCGTCTTGCCAGTGACCGAACGATCTCAATGAAGAATTTAGATTCATTTTGGGAATGGTTCGATTCATGCGGTATAGAAACGCTTTGGAAGCTTCAAAGCTGGTCATGCCGCTCTGCATGTCCCGGGTTGAGGGCGACGCATCCAAAAGAACAGCAAAGTTATTGACTTTGGGTTTATAAGCACCGGATTTCAATTGAGCATTGAGATCCACCGGTTGAAACTGGGGATGGACCACTGGTGCATGATGGGCCTGACAACTGATGAATACGACACCCATCACGAATATTAGAATCAGCAATACAACATTTTTTCTCATAGTCCTGCCTCCTTTCTATTGGCTTGAGGAAAGATGATCTCGTTGCACAAGCAACTTGAATAATGCGGTACGGAACTTGGTGAAGAAACGGTCACATTGCTTACCTTCAGATAGTGAAGCCGAACGACCCTCTGTACGACATTGCCTTTTCTTCCCCTTTATGTCGTTCAGAAGAAGTCAATTACCATGCCAATTGGCCGTTTCTTACTGATTTAATGTATAACTATATAAAATCTTTTGAGAAAAATAAGGCAGTGATTTTTTCTGTAAAGTGCTTGACTGCATGCGGCTGGGGCATATCTCGTTGCGGGTGGGGCAAATCCCATGTTTAATGATTCTCTGAAGGATCACTGGATAAAAGTTCAAAAAATAAATTAAAATAAAAAATGAGGTTAGCAATTAATAACTAACTGATATTTCTGTAAATTTAAGGTTGACATGCGTTTTAATTAACCATAACAATTTTTCTACCCATTTGTTTTAAATGTTGAACACCAAAATCTGTGCTGACGCCATGAAACCCAAAGATATCCAAAGCCGAGGAAGCCAAAAAACCCCTATGATTCGAATATCAGCTGATTTAAAGTGTAAACTCGAAGATCAAAAAAAACAAACCGGGGAAACCCTTAGCAATATGGTCGAAAGAGCCATTGCAAATTTGCTCGACACTAACCAAAATTCGCCATGCCTTGCCGCCGAACAAGAGCGCATCGCCCGACAATTAAACGAAATCGCCATCGATCTTAGAAAAATTATAAACAAAATCAACAAAATTACCCCAAAAAAAATCGCAGGTAAACAGCAGGACTCAAGGGTGGTGGTTATCGGATCAAGACATCCCTGGCGTCAACATCCGCAGAAAGAAAAAATTTTTCAAGTGGTCAGGGATATGCATCGGGTTGGCGCAAATTTAACAATGATCGCTTCTGCTTTGCGCCTGGAGGGGCTGCACACGCTAAACGGAGATAATGAATGGACGTCCGCGGATGTCGGAAAGATAGTCGCTGATATTAAAAAAGAACGTGACTATTTACCCCCGCTATACTCACTGCCGGAATAAAGTGCCGTTTAAGCAATTCGCACCACATCCTATTTATAAAACGATCAGGTCGACAGTTTTGAGAAGTCCGCCATTTGACTGAAAAGCGCTGCGATATGTTCAAGCAGAGCCATGCGATTACGGCGAATGCTTTTATCTTCTGCCAGGACCATAACACCGTCAAAAAAAGCATCAATCGGACCGCGCAATGTCGCAATATCGAGTAGCCCTTTCTCAAACAGACCTTTTTGTTTAGCATCCGACACGCTTTTTGCGACTTTTTGGTAGGCATTAAAAAGATCAGCTTCGCTCTTGTGTTCAAATAGGTCACTGTTGATCTTGCCGGTTCCTGCGCCCTTGCCCGATTTCTTTAAAATATTGACCACCCTTTTAAACGCCACCGCCAGCGGCTCAAAATCCGGTTTGGCTTTGAGTGATTCAAGCGCTTCCAAACGACTCCATAAATCAGGCACACGATCAATGGATACATCCACAACCGCCGCAACGGCATCCTTGGCATATCCCTGATCGGCAAGCAATTGATAGATTCGGTTTCGCAGAAACGTATATACTTTTTCAACACTTGCGCTTAAATCCGCACTGTTTTTGATGTCAAAATTTGCCAGGCTTTTTTTGATCAGCTTTCTGAGCGAAAATGAAAACCCCCGCTCATTCATAATTTGAATAATGCCAATCCCCTGGCGTCTGAGGGCATATGGATCGGAGGCACCGGTAGGAATCAGCTCGGCACTAAAACAACCGCAAATCGTATCGATCTTGTCCGCAATACTTAAAATACTGCCGGTAATCGTATCTGGCAAAGGGCCGCCAGAGTAAGTGGGACGATAGTGCTCTTCGATGGCCACTGAGACGCTGGGCAGTTCACCGGCAATGGCAGCATAAACTCTACCCATGACACCCTGCAGTTTTGGGAATTCCCCAACAACCTGGCTGACCAGATCCGCTTTACATAATTTGGCCGCCCGCGTCACTTGCGCTTTGAGTTCATTGTCCTGTTGCTCACCATCCAGATCGATATCCATCGTTTTGACGATAAATTTACCAATGCGGGCAACCCGTTTCATTTTGTCATGCATGGTGCCCAGCTTAGCCTGAAATAAGACCCCTTTGAGCCTTTCCGCCCTTATGTCATTGGAGACTTCCAAGTCCCCCTGATAGAAAAATTTGGCATCGGACAAACGCGCCCTCAGCACGCGTTCATGGCCTGTGGTCACCAGTTTCATGTCCTTGGCGATAGTATTGTTGACCGCCACAAAAAACGGCAGCAGCTTTTTGGATTTGTTGACCACAGCAAAATATTTTTGGTGTTCCCGCATAGCAGTGATGAGCACCTCGTCGGGAAGATCCAAAAATTCTTTGTCGAATTCACCGGCCACAGCCACCGGATATTCCACCAGGTTGTTGACAATGTCCACCAACTCAGGGTCGGGTAAAATACGGCCTCCGACTTTTTTAGCCGCTTTGTTGATCTCTTTTTCAACCGCTTTGCGGCGCTCAGCCAAATCAACAATCACCTGGGCAGCTTTCAAGCGTTTAAAATAGTCGCCGGCTGAATCTATTTTAATCTTTCCTGGCTGCATAAAGTAATGCCCGTGAGTGTAACGATTAGCCTTTACATTTCCCAATTTAAAGGCAATGGTCTTAGACCCCAGCAGCGCCAGGCAGGAATGAATCGGTCTAGCAAAGGCGATATCGAGATCCGCCCACCGCATGGTTTTCGGAAATGGGGTCGCCAGGATGATGTCGGGCAGGATCGCTTTAAGCAGGGTTCGCGTTGCCTGGCCGCGTTGCCTAATGACCGCACACAAATAGGACCCTTTCTTCGTCTCTTTGACGCTCAGCTGATTAATCTTGACTCCGGCTTTTTCAGCAAATTTTTTGGCGGCCATAGTCGGTTTGCCGGAATCATCAAGCCCGACCTTAACCGGTGGCCCGGTCATCTCTGTTTTCAACGGCAATTGCTTAGCGGCAACCTTTTCAATTCGGACCGCCAGTCGTCGCGGAGATCCGAATATTTTTACATCACCGTAGGAGATGCGCGCTTCTGTTAATTTTTTCTGCAACGCACCCGCCAAGGCCTTCAAGGCCGGCTTAATGTATCCGGCAGGAATTTCTTCAGTTCCAATCTCAAGCAATAGTGTTTCCATATTTTCCTCAATTTCGGGTTCAACGTTCAAAGGTTCAGAGGTTGCTGGTTGCTGGTTATTGGCTGCTTGCTGGCCATCTGCCAGGAGTGAGAAGCCAGTGGTCAAAAACGCCGAACCCAGAACCCTGAACCCTGAACCTCTGAACCTTATTTTTTGAGCAACGGATAACCCATTTCTTTGCGTTGTTTCAAATACCCTTCTGCACACGCGCGGGCTAAGTTTCTAATGCGGCCGATAAAACCGGTCCTTTCGGTCACACTTATCGCACCGCGGGCATCCAGCAGATTAAATGTATGGGAGCATTTCAGGCAGTATTCGTAAGCCGGCAAAACCAGCCCGTTTTCAATCTGACGTCCGGCTTCCTTTTCGTATTTGGTAAATAGATCAAACAAGACTGGCACATCGGCTTTTTCAAAATTATAGGTGGATTGTTCGACCTCCTGCTGGTGATGGACATCACCATATTTAATATCTGCATTCCACTGCAGATCATAGACATTATCCACCCCCTGCAGATACATGGCAATTCTCTCCAAGCCATAGGTGAGTTCGACTGAAATCGGATGCAACTCAACGCTGCCGGCCATCTGAAAATAGGTAAACTGGGTAATCTCCATGCCATCCAGCCAGACTTCCCAGCCCAGACCGGAAGCGCCTAAAGTGGGTGATTCCCAATCATCTTCCACAAAACGGATATCATGATCCAGCGGATCGATGCCCAGTGCCTTCATGCTCTGAAGGTATTGCTTCTGGACATCAAAGGGCGACGGCTTCAAAAGTACCTGATACTGATAGTAATGCTGCAGCCGGTTGGGATTATCGCCGTAACGACCGTCGGTCGGACGCCGAGATGGCTGGACATAGGCGACATTCCAGGGCTCAGGACCCAGCGCTTTTAAGGTCGTGGCATGATGAAATGTTCCGGCGCCGACTTCCAGATCATACGGTTGCACCATCACACAGCCCTTGCGGGCCCAGAAATTGTTTAGTCCTGCAATGACATCCTGAAAGTACATTTTTTCCTCTTCCTCAAGGTGTCAGTGTTTCCGCCGAAGGCGGATCAGGTGTCAGCCCTTCTAATCAACCCTGACACCTGAAACCCGATACCTGAAACCTGATGATTATTTCTGACGCCTGATGATTGGCATCTATTGGTTAATTGACGATCAGCCCCTGGGAGTCAATTTTGACATTTAGCAGCCGGGCCTCATTTTCAGATGAAAGTATCTCTTCCCACAATGATCTTAATCTGTCAATATTTTCAATTTCGCCCATGGCCCAGATACATCCCCCGCCTCCGGCACCTGTAAATCGGGCCCCACATTTGTGAGTTCGAGCGGATCTGGCCAATTGTTTACCAATCTTATCAAGCACATCAGGCGTCATCTGCTGACGCAATGCAGTTTCCCTGTTCAGCAATTCGCCGGCCAGAGTATACTGTCGATCCGCTACTGCTGAAACAAATTGCCGAGTACATGCAATGATGTCGGCCCAACGACCCCGAAATTGGCCTTTTAGAAATTGCCGGACCCAACGGCCGTTAATATCCTTGGACGCATGCGGTTTTCCGCAGTAGGCCACCAGCAGGTGCTTTTCAAAATGTTTATGCTGCCTTTTGGGCACGATCACTTTTTTGCGGAATTGCGGGCTGCTGATGTGCTGCGGCCATTCCCAGACATTGACACCACCATATATGGCTGCCAGCTGATCCTGAAAGCCACAAGGTACTCCGGCAACCGTTTCCTCAAGTCCCTGCGCCAGGATCGCCATTTCGGGACGCGTCAGTAATTGTGTTGAAGCCGCCTGGTGGCATAACTTCGAAAGCGCCGCAATCAGTGCCGCCAATGCTGCCGATGAGCCGCCCAGCGCACTTCGCGGGGGTGATTCGGATTCGATCCGAACATGAATATTTTTGGCATTAAAATATACTCCGGCGGCAAACATGAGACCCAGAGGATGCGTAAAAGGTACCTGATCGATGGTAAATTCCGCGCTTTTAAAGCCTTTGGAAGAAATTTTGATGCGGTCTTTATGATACGGCATCAGTTGCACCCGGGTTCTGAGTCCCATGGCAATGTTGAAGGTGCAGGGTGACAAATGTCGCAGGGGATAATAAAAAGTGCGGATGTCCAAAGTGCCCCCCATATCAACTCGGCAGGGTGCCGATGCTTCAATGGGTTGATTTTCAAGAATGCGTTTAAAATTTTTTGTCATAATATTTCCGAATCGTACTCGTCGTCGTCCTCGTACTCGTCCTCGATACCTTTCAATCACTCATTTTCAATTTACATTTTCGAGGGCGAGGACGAAAATTATCGGTCCTTACATGACATAGCAATTATTTTCTAATTTCTTTCAAAAACTTAAGACTGCGCGGTTGTATCCCCAGAATATACGGCACAAATGCCTCAAGCATCTGGATGCTTTCCTTGAGCGCCTGAGCACCGAAACGAATCCTGGAGGCTTTATTAAGGTCTCCATTTTCAAACCACATCAATTGTTTAATCGTTCCTTTGGAAAGCTGGATGCGACCACCAGATCCGGAAGCACAATCACCACACAGAATAGTACCTTTGGTAATATCGAAGACGACATGCTGGGAGCCAATCGATTCAAGGTGTTTGCGGCAACGGACACAATGACCCAAATTAGGGCGATGCCCAGAAATATAGAGCAGACGCATTTGAAATAGGACACTTAGCTCCGCAGCGCTGGCAGTGTTGCTGTCAAGCAGACTGAGGACATGTTTCAATAAATAGTAAAGCTGATCCTGTTCCTGGTTTTCTTCGAGCCAGCTGTGGATCAACTCACACCAGTAGCTGGCAAACGCGGTCTTGGTCATATCGCTTCGAATGGTGCTAAAGGGAGACTTAAGGGTTGCTTCTTGCAGGACAGGTAGACCCCGCCGTTTGCCTGTGCTGGCGACGACTTCAACGAGCGAAAAAAGCTCCAGAACGCCTGCAAAGCGTTTAGTGCTTTTCTTGGCAGCCTTCGCAATCAGAGATATTTTTCCCCGCTGCAATGACAAAAAAGTCAGGATCAGATCATAATCCCCGTAATCGAGTCTACGAAGCAAGATGGCAGGCGTGGAGAAGACAGACATGAAACTACAGACCCAAGAGCGCAGTGGCAATCATAAAATAAAACGAAACGCTAATGATATCAATGGCTGTCGTGACAAAAGGTCCGGTGGCGACAGCCGGGTCGATATGGATTCGTGCAAAGGCCATCGGGACCAACGAGCCAACCAGGGCGGCTATCGACATTGAGCTGATAACTGCCAAACCAACTGCAAGGGCCAAGGCGACTGTGCTGTAACGCGCCTGAGCGACGCTGCCGATGAGTATGCCATAGATAACACCTAAAATAACCCCGATCGCCAATTCCTTGAGCAGGACCGACCAAAAATCGCGAATATCGATTCGACCCGTTGCGATACCGCGAACGACGATGGTGGAGGACTGGGTACCGATGTTCCCACCCATGCCCATTATGACGGGAATAAATGCCGCCAGGGTGGTAATTTTGGACAAAGAGCCTTCAAATTTGCCGATGATAAAAAATGCAATGATGCCCCCTACACAGCTGGCGAAGAGCCAGGGCAAGCGGATACGCGTACTTTTTAAAACCGACTTGGTTTCGACAAATTCCTCTCCGACACCGGCCATCTTTAAAATGTCCTCAGTCGCCTCTTGACGAAAAATGTCGATAACGTCATCCACCGTAACGATTCCGACCAGCCGGTTGGTATCATCTACCACCGGCACGGCTAAAATGTCATAGCGGGCGACGATTTTGGCGACCTCCTCCTGATCCATATCGGTTTGAACAGAAAACACATCTGTGGTCATAAAGGCTTTGAGGGGTGTTTCTGGCCTCACCAGTACCAGCTGGCGCAAAGAGCTAACACCGACCAGCTTGGCGTAATCATCGACGACATAGAGATAGAAAGGCATCTCCACGTCAGAATATTCCTTTTGTAGAGCCTCAATGGCTTCTTGTGCGGTCGTATCTTCTGCCAGGGCAATAAAATCTGTCACCATAATGCCGCCGGCAGTATCCTTTTCATACTGCAGCAGATCTTCGACCTCTGCCGACTCATCTTTTTTCATCTTCTCGAGGATGGCGTCGGCCTTTTCTTCCGGCAAGCGCTCCAACAAATCAGCCACATCGTCGTTGGGCATATGCTCAAAAACTTCAACGATATCGTCTATCTTGATTTCTTCAATAAGATCTAAAAATGAATCGGCATCCAGCTCGCTGAACAATATACCTTTTTGTTCGACATCCGTGATCAGGTTAAATAATCGGAGCTGTTGGGAAATCGACAGTGATCGGAAAACAACCGACAGGTCCGCCGCATGCGTTTTGGCGACAATATTGCTTAGATGTGACATCGCCCCGCGCCTTAACAGTCGTTTTATGCTGTCGACTAATATTTTGATGCGGTCGGTTTGCATTTTGTATAACAGAAATCTTCAGATGAACATTTTAAGGAATTTGAATATTAACGACCTCGCCGGCTTTGCCGGAAATGTTGACAGGTTTGCCATCTAATTTCAGTTCCAGCCCGATAGCATTTCCGATCAGCAGGTTATAACCCACAGTCGCTTCTTCTTCCAATTGATCTCCGGAGCGCAGATTGTACTCCTTGGGTTCCTGATTGTCTACGATGATTTTCACCCAAGTGTCCTCAAGTGCTCGTATGTGCAACACCTTTTTCGTGAGGGTCGCAGATGGTATTTTGTTTTTTGCTGCTGATGTATTTGGGTCCGTGGCATGCGCTTCTGGCGCAAGTTCGCCGGGACCAGCAGTTTCAGTTTTGTCAGAATGCGTTGTGCGGTGCTGAAAATAGGAAACCCCATACAACGACATAGCAATCAAACCGACGACTGCGACAATGGACAATATTAGATTGCGCCAGGGAGAAAGCTTAAATTTGGGTGAAATACGAGTGGTATCGTCAAAACGGTTTTTCATATCCAGCTTGGCCTCGTATAGCCTGACAGCTTCTTCCCCGTTAGCTCCTATAGCCTGTGCGTAAGAGCGCAGAAACCCCTTCACAAAAACCGGATTTGGTAGCGACTCAACATCTTCTTTTTCAATCAGAATTAAATTACTGATTGCGATGCGGGTCTCTTCGGCAACTGTTTCCAAAGTGATATTCTTTTCAAGCCTTATCGACTGAAGATAGTAGCCAAATGAAAAAGATTCTTTCTCAGGTTTCATCATCGCGCTTGGGGTTGCGGGTTATCATTTGTATATTGGCGCAAATTACTTTATGATCTTGATATGTGACCGCTTGCGCAAGTCAGTCAGCCAGGTCTCGTAGCGATTGTCAACCGCCTCATTGTACAAAATCTCCTGAATTTCAGCTTTCGCATCAGACATCGCTTTAGGATCAGTCAAAAGGATTTCTTCAACATAGATGATCTGATGCCCACCGCTGGAGCTTAAAATCGGACTGAATTCTTCCGCTTTCATATTTTTGACGGTATTTTGCAGGTCAGAAGACATTTCATTTAGTTCGTATAGACCCAAATCCGAGCCTTCCAGCATCCCTGGTCGGTTCGGGATTTCATTTACAATTTCTTGAAAGGAGCGACCTTGTTCAAGCTGCCTTAAGACAGCCTCCATTTTTTCAAGGGCGCTTTGTATTTCAGCAGAATCAGCATACGCCGAAAAGCGAATGGCGATATTCCAGATATGGTATTTTGTTTGACCGGCATACTTATCACGATGGGCATTGTAATATTCTTCAATTTCTTGTGTGGTCACAACGATTTTTGATTTGACTTCGCGATTTACCAGGTTGCTTCTTAGCAATTGCTGCTTTAGATTTTCCCGGTACTCCTCCATGGTCAAACCCTGCTGGGCCAATCCCGCTCTTAAGTCTTCATCGGTATAAGAGCGCGTCTCTTTTAAGCGCTCTATGGTCATGTCGATTTCTTTGGTACTGATCTTGATATTGTTCTTTTTGATTTGTTGATCTGCTAGCTTTTGGTCGATAAGCTTGTTGAGCAGGTCGGTGCGAAGCTTAAAAAGCGTCTCACGTTTTTTCTCAGGTGCATAACCAAGGGCTTCGATATTTTCTTCATAGGGTTGCAACATTTTATTAAGCTCATAGAGTGTTATGATCTCATCGTTGACAACCGCGACAATGCGATCGACGACAGTGGTTGTATCAGCCCGGACAGGGGTCGAAAAATAAAGCCCGTTAAATGCCAGCAGGCAATATGCAAACAAAATAAAATGAAATTTTATGTTTCTATTTAAACAAAGCATCGTTGAATTGACCGCTATCCGTTTTTTTGCATCTCGTACAATGCGGCAAGAGGATATTGATTATTCAAACAACATTACTCAGGTTTTTGAGTTAAATCCAAGTCTTTTAAATTCTGATCCTGGATGTATTTAGAGCCACTGATGTTTTCCCACTGGACACTGTCGATATCAATGGGGTATTTTTTTTTAAGATTATTAATCCATCTTTGATAAGCCTGCTCTGTTTTCTCGCGCCGTAAAAACTTTATGATCATTTCATTCATTTCTTCCTTTGAAGCGGTTGTTTCAGCTTCCGGCGCGCGCGTCTTTATGTTACGTTCGTAGTAGTCAGCAATATCTTCAGGCGTGATGACAATTTGATCCTTCAGCTCGTGGTCAATCACCTTTTGCATCAGCATTCTGTTTTTTAAACGGGCCTTCCATGATTCATATGAGACAGCCGTTTTTAGCAACGTTTTCTCAAAGGTATCTTCAGGATAATCGCTTTTGATATCATTTACGGCTTTATTCATCTCGTCATCTGAAACCGAAAGTTCCAATTCTTCAGCCCTCTCAAGAATAATCATCTCGATCGCCAGCTGGTTTAAAAGGCGTAATTGCGCATTCCTTAGGTCATCGGGCTCATCCTTTATGTTCTGTGGATAGGCCGATCGGACAATTTCAAAAGCCTCATTAAACTCAAGAACAGTCATCACTCGGTCACCAACCTGGATTAAGGGTTCATTGCCGGAATTTGGCCCTGAATTCATACAACTTGTCAGCAATCCCAAAATCAATAACACTGACAGCAATCTAATTTTCTGTGATATCTTTTTGGTCTTCAATAAATTATTCATAAGGGAAAAACAACCGGATATTCAGCCACCAGCTAACTTTATCGGTTCTTAAAGGTGTACGCTATCCCCAAAATATTCGATATTCTGATTGAGCTTGCCTGTCGCGCCGGCTAAACCAGCTGAGCCCGTTAGAATATTAAAAAACAGCCGCTAACCGGTAAACGGGTTAACGGGCAACGGGCTCAACCAGTAACTGTTAGATGCATTTTAATAATAGGTTATTTAAACTTTAATTTTTAACACGCTCTATAATATCTTTCAATATATTTCTAGCTTGCCTTAAATGCCTTCTGTCATGGCTATTTGCCAATTTTACTTTCAGCACTTGCCCAGGCGTCAACTCATAACGCTGGGGGGTCGATTGAATTAAGTCCACCAGCGCGTCGGTATTTTTCAGGTGTGCAGCAGAAAATTGAAGGTGCATCTGGCGTTCGGATAGATCCAACTTGGAAATCCCAGCCTTTTTGGATAAAATTTTTAATCCGATCTTAAATAACAAATTATCGGCCTCCTGCGGCGGTTTCCCATAGCGATCAATGAGCTCATTTTTAAATTCAGTCACGTCCGGCAGCTCTGTCATACGGGCCAGTCGACGGTAGGCGGCCATTCGCTGGTCAATATCCGGGATATAGGACTCAGATAGAAAGGCCGAAAGGTGAACATTGACTTCAGGGTCCAGCGGTTCGATGGTTATCTGACCTTTTAATTCGGCAATCGCATTTTCCATTAGCTTTAAAAACATATCGTAGCCCACAGCCGCGATATGACCGGACTGAGACGCACCAAGAATTGTGCCGCCGCCACGGATTTTTAAATCGTTCATCGCAATTTGAAAACCGGATCCCAGATCACTGTGCTCCATTAAGACTTTGAGCCGCTTGCGAGCATCTGTTGTTAACACGCTTTCCTGTGGAACAATTAAATAGGCATAGGCCTGCTCATCTGAGCGGCCGACACGACCTCGCAACTGATAAATCTGCGCCAGGCCAAAACGATCTGCCCGGTTGACGATAATGGTATTGGCCGAAGAAACATCCAACCCCGACTCAATAATCGTTGTACAGACGAGCAGGTCAAATTCCTTATTGAAAAAACGATACATGACTTGCTCAAGATCATTTTCGTTCATCTGGCCATGAGCAACTTCTAATTTGACTTCCGGCACCAGTTGCTGCAGTTTGCGCGCCATTTTGCTGATGCTTTGAATATTGTTATGCACAAAGAAAATCTGACCATTGCGCTGTAGTTCTTTTCGAATCGCCTCAATGATCATTTCCTCATTGAATTCCGAGACGGTGGTGATAATCGATTGTCGAAATTCAGGAGGTGTCGAAATGATGCTGATATCCCGGATACCCACCAGCGACATATGCAGTGTTCGCGGAATCGGCGTAGCAGTGAGCGCCAGCACATCTACATTGTGTTTTAATTTTTTCAGTTTTTCTTTATGGCGAACACCAAAACGCTGCTCTTCATCCAAAACGAGTAATCCCAAATCTTTAAATGCGATATCTTTTTGCAGCAAGCGATGCGTACCGATAACAATATCCAGTTTGCCCGCTTTCAGGTCCGCTATGATCTGCTTTTGCTCGCGCACCGGTCGAAAACGGCTCAAACAGGCGATGTTAATCGGATAGCGCTCATAACGCATGCTAAAGGTGGCAAAGTGCTGCTCTGCCAGGATCGTCGTTGGGACTAGAACCGCAACCTGTTTACCATTGTGGGTGGCCAAAAAGGATGCACGCAGAGCCACCTCTGTTTTGCCATAACCGACATCCCCACAAATGAGCCGATCCATCGGTGTAGAACGATACATATCTTCGAGTACCACCTCAATGGCATTTACTTGATCGGTCGTCTCTTCATATTCAAAGCCAGCCTCGAAATCACGAAAATAGTCGTCAACCGCACTGAAGGCAAATCCGTACTCGTATTTTCGAGTTGCATACAATCTCAGGAGCTCACCGGCAATTTTCTCGGCAGAGCGTTTCACCCGCGCCTTAATGCGCTTCCAGGAATTACCGCCCATTTTATCAATGACCGGTTCAACGCCTTCCACTCCCATGTACTGCTGGACTCGGTTCATGCGATCAACTGGTAAATAAAGCTTGTCGTCATCCTTATAAACCAGCTTAAGAAAATCATTGGCAAGTCCATCAATTTGCAGCTTCACCAGGCCCTCATAGCGCCCGATACCATGCTCGACATGCACGACCAGGTCGCCCTTTTTTAAATCCTGCAGATCCAGCAGTTCAGATGGCCGCCGAGGGCGCAATGCTTTTTTGCGGCGCGACCTGAGACCAAAAATTTCGGCCTCTGTGATGATCGCCAGAGACTCTGTTGGCCAAACAAACCCGGCAGAAATATGCCCGATGCACAACCATAGTGTGTTGGGCTCAAATTTTACATCGGCATATGCATTGACTATTTTAAATTGGAACCCGTAAGGCTGCAGTAAAGATTTTAAGCGTTGGGCCTGAGTCTCTGTTCGACACACCAGAACGGGGGTCAATCCATTACGCCTGTTCGTATCGAGCCAATCCGCCAGTGGTTTAAGAAGGTTTTCTTTCTCTTGATAATTATTTAACTGCAAACGGATGTCGCTATTGTCCTCAATCACAGACTTAAACTGCAGACGCCTTGAAAAACGTTGTGTCGATCCTGCTTGAATGTCCAACATCTTAAAAATCAGCGGATTGCGTTGTGTGATCAGCGCTTGAAGTTGGCTGCCGCTCATATACAGGCTTGACGGTTCGACACACAGGTGTTTGGCGAGATAAGCAGCTTTATAATTTTTAGCGATGTGATTCTCTTGCATTTTGACCGCTTCAGCCAGATCTTCGTCTGATATCGATACCACCAGAGCATTGTCGGGCAGAAAATCAAAAACGGTGTCGAGCTGGGGATAAATCAGAGAGATGAGATTTTCCACTCCCGGAAATCCCTGTCCGTTTTTAATTGAGTCGATAATTTTTCGGGTCTCGCTCAACGGTGTTTCGACATCAGATGCCCGGGATCGGATGCGGCTGATAATCTGCGGCAAGAGGGCTTTTTCAATGATCATCTCACGGGCTGGTAAAATGATAGCTTCAGTTATGTTTGATATCGTTCGCTGACTGGAAGCGGAGAAAAAGCGAATGGACTCTGCCACATCGCCAAAAAACTCAATTCGCAGCGGATCTGAATAGAGCGGGCAGTAAATATCGAGAATTCCGCCGCGTACGCAAAAGTCGCCCGGCTCCTCTACGATGGCTGCGTGTGTATACCCGCCTGCAATCAATTTTTCGATCAGACGCTCCCGATCAACTTCCTCGCCAGCCAGTATCAATTCGGCATAACGAATGATCTCTTGCTTCGGAACAATTTTTTGCAAAAGCGTTTCAGCAGCCGTCACCACTATTGGTGGTGTTGACGATTCCAGCATGTGATAGAGGGTACGAATACGGCGCGCAGCTGTTTCATTGTGATATGCCATTGATTTAAAAGGTAATATATTATACGAGGGAAATAAATACAGGGGCACATCATGGGATGGCTTAAAGAATCGCAGATCCGTTAAAATCGAATCCGCTTGATTTAGCGAAGATGCCACCACAAAAATTGGGACTCGAAAATGCTGGTATAGTCTGATAATCAGCAGCGCTCTGTCGGCGGCATTCAGACCATAACATTCAATTTGACCCGCTCTTTGTGGCGTCTGAGCAATGAGGTCAGGGAGCGAATTTATTACTTGATTTTGAATCATAAAAACAGTAAGGAGTCATCGAATTCCCGCATGACGCGAGGTTTGAAATCAGTATAGCGGCTGAAATGCCGCAAACATTCAGTGTTTCACATCTAGCGATTTGCAGAACCATTAACCGCACATGTGCCACCGTAGCTCAGCTGGTAGAGCAGGGCATTCGTAATGCTCAGGTCTGCGGTTCAACTCCGCACGGTGGCTCCATGAGATTGATTCGGGTTCCCGGCAGGTTTAAGGGGAACCCTTTTATTATCTTAAAGACCATCTTGCTTATTTCTGCGGCTCTAAAGGCCAAAACATTTACTGATTTTAAACATCACGAGCTAATTTATGCTAAAAAAGGGTTGTCGATCATAGGCTTGGATGGGGGCATCAACCGACTACCACTATAAAGTCAACTATATTGATTATCTAGCGCGTATCTGAACTGCAAAAATGATTACCAAAAAATTGAATTTGATTCATAATTTGCAGGAAAAACGCCCTTGGATTAGTTTTTGAATCATCATTATTTAATTAATTCGAATCTTGACATATGATTTCGGTACGTATAAGCTATTAGCTTATCACACAAATGCAATTCATTTGATGGCGCGTTAAAAGTACTATGATAGCTGAAAAAATGAAAATCACCAAATAAAAACAGCGTGCCATTGAATAAAATCTTATTCAAGCCGATCGGCGGAGATTTCGCAATGAACGATATAGATGATGCTCAGATTAAAGCTGAAATTGATGGAATTATGAAAGGCGTCAAAGACATCATGAAAAAAATTGATGCTGTAACACCCAAGGAAGAACCAGAACCGTCTGGAGATCAAGACCAAAACCCTGATTCACCGGGCACTAGCCCTACTCACAATGAATGAAACCGGGAACTTGCGCACCAGTAGCATAACAGACCGTGCTCTTTAAAGTTATCACAACCGACACTGGCGCCGAACCCGTCAAATGAACGCACAGCTTTCATATAAGGAAAAGGAACAGGTTATCATGAGGAGGCCCATATGGCATTAACCAAAAGTGATATCATTGCTGCAGTTCATGAACTTGGCTTTACCAAGAAAAAATCTGTCGACATCATTGAAACCTTGCTTGAGATCATTAAAGGCTCACTCGAAAAAAATGAGGATGTATTGATCTCCGGTTTTGGAAAATTTTGTGTAAAAGACAAAAACAAACGTCGCGGTCGCAATCCGGCAACCGGCGAAGATCTGATTCTTAGGGAACGAAGGGTTGTCACCTTTAAATGCTCAGGAAAACTTAGAAAAAAAATAAACGGATTATTATAACGCCCTAAATGTCAGGTTACATCTGGAACCTGTGAATAAAGGGCAAGATCCAGCCAGCTCACCCTTTTCACAAAGGCCAACCAGCCGAACCCGCTTCTATAACAGAAGCGGGTTAATTTTTGACTCCTGAACCATCTTCTTGTATTTGCGCTTAGATCATTATCATCGGTTTATTTTTTTTGCTACGTGTGCTAATCATGTCAAAATCGATCATCTGTCCCCTCCCTGTCTCGAGCTCGATGGCAGTTCGCAGCAGATACTGCACAAACGCTGATAGAGGTGGACGTCAGTTAAAGGAGGATCTGAATGCGTGCAATCATCTCCGGAGTCGGACATTATGTGCCGGATAAAATACTATCCAATCGTGACCTGGAAGAAATGGTCGACACCAATGATGAATGGATTACCAGCCGCACTGGAATAAAAGAACGTCGCATACTGGACAAAGAAATCGGCACCTCTTACATGGCAACTAAAGCAGCCCAGGTTGTTCTTGAAGAAACACACACTGCCCCTGAGGATTTAGATTTAATCCTGTTTGCTACGGTGACACCGGATATGCCGGTTCCCTCAGCGGCTTCATTTGTTCAAAGAGATCTGGGCGCCAGCAATAGCTGGGGCTATGATATCAACGGTGGTTGTACCGGCTTTATGTGTGCCTTGACCACCGGGGCATCATTTATAGAAAGCGGTCGTCACAAAAAAGTGCTGGTTATCGGTGCCGATAAAATGAGCGCGATCACCAATTATGAGGACCGATCCACCTGTGTGCTCTTTGGAGATGGAGCCGGTGCAGTTCTGTTGGAAGCATACGATAATGACGATTTGGGGATCGAGGATTTTATCCTGCACTTGGACGGCTCCGGAGCCGAATCCCTCAGTATTGAGGCAGGTGGCAGTATCTATCCGGCATCGCACGAAACAGTTGATAAAAAAATGCACTATATCTATCAGGACGGCAGGACGGTATTCAAGCATGCGGTGGTTGGAATGGCGGACGTATCGGCAAAAATCGTCGAACGAAATAACTTAAGCGACAACGATATTCGTTTCCTCATACCCCATCAAGCCAATTACCGCATCATTGATGCAACTGCAAAAAAAATAGGGCTGGATCCCGAACGGGTGGTGATCAATATCAGTAAATATGGCAATACAACAGCCGCCACCATTCCGCTTGCCTTATCAGAGACATACCGGGCGAATAAATTGCAGAAAGGCGATTGGATCGTTTTGGCGGCCTTTGGTGCCGGCTTCACCTGGGGCAGCGTGTTGCTGCGCTGGGCGATCGATTAAATCGGTTGGGCCGGTTAGCCAGTTGGGCCAGTTGAGCCCGTTAAAAATGGAAAAGCTCTGGTTATATTTTTTAACCGGAAACGGGCTAACGGGCTCAACGGGTTAACCATCAAAGGTCGATATTGTAGGCTTTGATCTTAGTAAGCAGCGACGGATGACTGATCTCCAGCAACCGGGCTGCTTGAGTGCGATTGCCGCCGGTCTCTGTAAGCGCCTTGGTGATCAGTTTTTCTTCCATCAATTTTTGTGCAGCTTTCAAAGAGAAACCATCAAATGGCAAATCGGTGGCATCCCCTCCCACCTGCTGGCCGAGCTCGGAAGGAAAATGCTCGGGAAGCAGCACATCCCCTTCAACCAGCACAAGCGCTCGTTCGATGGCATTTTCCAGCTCTCTCACATTTCCAGGCCAGGGGTATTCCAGCAAACGCGACATGGCAGCGGGCGAAATGTCAGTTATGTGTTTTTTGAGGCTGCGGGAATAGCGCTCTAAAAAATGATCACATAACAAAGGGATGTCCTCTGCCCGTTCCCGCAAGGGGGGAATCTTTATAGACAGCACATTCAGGCGGTAATAAAGATCCTCTCGAAAGGCCCCCATTTTCACGTCTTCTTCAAGGTTTCTGGATGTGGCCGCAATGACCCGTACGTCAATTTGAGTCGACTTTGAGTCACCGATCATGCGGACTTCATTTTCCTGCAAAACCCTTAACAGTTTAACCTGAAGTGCCAATGGCAGCTCACCGATTTCATCCAAAAAAATCGTCCCCCTGTGGGCTTCCTGAAATAACCCCTTTTTGTTTTTGTCGGCACCGGTAAAAGCGCCTTTTTTATAACCGAACAATTCACTTTCAAGCAATGTTTCGGGAATACCGCCGCAATTTACCGGAACCAGTGGCATATCTGACCGATCGCCTTCACTATGAATGGCCCGGGCAATTAACTCTTTGCCCGTGCCACTATCGCCTAAGATCAATACGGTGGTCTTGTATTGGGCGGCCTTAGCGGCTATACGCAGGGTTTTCTGCATGGCGTCGCTTTTGGCCACCAAATTGCCAAAATTGAGATTGCCTTCAATTTTTTTGATATGCTCTTTGAGCAGACGGTTTTCCTGTCTGAGACTTTCGCGTTCTTCTGCTTTTTTTAGCGTCAGGTAAACTTCATCGGTTTTAAATGGTTTTGAGATATAATCATAGGCCCCCAGCTTCATGGCCTCAATAGCCGTGTCAATCGTCCCGTAGGCCGACATCATGATCACGGTGGTGGAGCTGATTTTATCACGCGCGGCTTTTAAAAAATCCATACCGCTCATATTGGGCATCTTTATATCACAGAGAATAAAATCAAAATCGTTGCCGGTTGTCATTTTCAAACCTTCATGACCGTTCGAAGCCGTCTCTATGGCATAACCGGCTTTGCTGAGCACCTTTGACAGCATGTGCCGCATGTTTTCTTCGTCATCTATGATGAGGAGCTGTTTTCCCGGCATTTTAGATGTCATTGAGTTAACATTCCTTTTTGTAGTTGGGCCGAGGGATCTTGCTGCGCATTAATGTCGCCTTCGTTTGCAACCAGCGGCAGCAAAATTGTCATGCTGGTGCCCTCTTCCTTTTTGCTGTTTACCGTCATTTTACCGCCAAATCCCTGAACGATCATAAAACTAACCGAAAGCCCCAACCCAGTGCCCTTACCGGGTTCTTTGGTCGTGTAAAAGGGATCAAAAATATTGCCGATGTTATCTTCGGAAATGCCGGGGCCATTATCTATAAAAGTGATTTTTAAAAGCGGTGGTTCTTGAGCAGATTGATCTTGTTTTTCTGTGACCTGCGCGCTTTCGATAACGAGCTTTCCGTTAGCGGGCCTGTCGGCGGATGAGATAGCATCGGCGGCATTGATCATCAAGTTCAAAAATACCTGCCGCAGTTGATTGGCATCGGCAACTACCTTGTCGTTGTAGGCTTCCAATTTGCATTCAAGTTTAATGTTGGACATCAACGGTTGCACGTTGAGGACCTGGGAAATATCATCAATTAAATCATGAACCGCCACAACCTTTAAGCCGGCTTTTGACGGTCGCGAGATTTCCAAAAGTTGACGAATGATGGTGTTGATCCGCTCAATTTCATCCTCTGTGCGTTGAATATACTCTTCTTTCTCACTGGCCGGCGTGTCTTTTTGCTTGAGCAATTCGAGATATCCCATGACAATCCCAATGGGGTTGCCGATTTCATGAGCGATCCCGGCTGACAACCGCCCCACCGAAGCCAATTTTTCAGCACGAATGATTTCTTCCTGGGCTTTTTTCAATTCCAGGTTGGCGATCTCAAGCGAATTGACGGTTGACCGTAGCTTTTCTTTATCCGCGGATATGCGCCGCAACATGCTGTTTAAGGAGCCCGACAGCTTGTTTAGCTCATTATCCTCTTTGCGCACCGAAAACAGCATGTCATCATCTTCCTGATATTCTTCTGCCCGGCGCGCCAGCCTGGCCAATGGCAAAAAATATACTTTTGAAAGCCGATAAATGCCAATGAAGGTTAAAATGACGGTATTGAGAAATAAATAGATAAACAGCATCTTCTGGGAGCGTCGCAGGGCTTGGTAAATTCCCTCCAGCGGCAAGACGATGCTGGCAGCGGCGACAACCCGGCTGTTTTCCAGCAACGGGGCCGAAATGATGAGATCGCTGTGCTGCTGCCAAAAAACACCCCAGGTGTTTCCGAAAAAGTGGGTCGTTCGCTTCTTGGATTGCATCACGGTGCGGCAGTACTTTAACATCGTATCCTGCAAGACCTCAGAACTTTTGCCGAAAGTGACGCGCTCATTGTTTTTGCCCACAACCAGGGCTCCGGAGACACCACCTTCAGCCAATAAACCAAATACCTGTGCCTTCGAAAGCCGGGGTGTTGAGGCCATACCCAAGTTCAGCATGGCCTGCAGATCAGCAGTTAAGGTGGATAACAGAAAATGACCCCGCGAGGCTTCTTTGCGGATGATGACCCGCTTGGCTGTCATCATGGCAACAATATTAATCAACAGCATGGCCACTAAAAAGAGAATGGCAATGTTGAGCGCAATTTTTGTTCTCAGACCGCGAATAAACAAAGGCGTCCTTATCGATCTATTGTTAACCCGATGAGACAGATCGGTGGCTGTTCAAATCTGCCGGACAAGGTATCAAACGGGCAGGCTTGAAACTTGACGTAGGTTATCGATTTTGTTTGTGATGTTGCCTATAAAAAGTTTATCACAGTCTATTTTTGAATGCAAATAAAGTAAATATTTTTACATAATATCAATATATTATAAAATTCTACGCGCTGACCGCTCGGTAGGCGATTTTTTAAGTGGGTGCGCATTAAAATGGTTGCCTAAACAAATTTGCAAAAGTGGCATATAGCGAGGGTGATCATATTTTAATGCTGAAGTATAAAATGAATATCACAAGAATATTGGGGGCGCTAAATTACATATAGGTTGGCGGTATCTTCAATATTGAGTGATTGCTTTTTTGGCAGAAACATAAAGTATTCAAAAATCATTATTTAGTTGTCAGTGCTGCGATGAAGTAGTCCTTAACATATAAATATTGTTGCCCTGAGCCGGGCTCTGAATCGGGATTGCGATATATTTCTCCACAGTTGTCTAAGCCTTTTAATCTGGGTAAATCTTTCTCAGCCCCTTTTACATGATATTCAGCTGTTTCGCCTTCCAATCTGTAGCAGAAACTGTCACCCGCAATCCACCATTGTCCTTCTCTCAATCTAGATAAATCATTCAACCTACCGTTTTCGTCATAATCAACCCAGGTTGTTTTGCCAAATTCGTATATTGTAATTTCCTGACCCGAGACTAAGCTTCGGATCTCTTCACCCGTCAATTTATTTTCCTGATAAATTTTGTAATATTCCGTGGGTTTTCCCGGCCAACCCGCTTTAACCAGTCCATCAGCGTAACGATCGGCAACTTTTCGGTCTTTAATACAAAAAGAGCTCATAACGGTTGTCACGGTTGCTGGAAATCTCCCTGTAGTCCAATCCTTCAGGCATTTATTGTAGGCAGCCTCAGCATCCTGGTTTCGGCCCAAGAGTGCATAGATTACTGAAAGCCTCTCATAGTGATCAGCGATTGTCGGATTGTGATTTATCGCTCTTTCGGTCATCGTTGCAGCCTTTTGCAGGTCACCCATTATAAAATAGGCCATTCCTGAAGCGGATAAGGGAGCGGCGATGTTACGAGGGTCGAGCTGCATTGCTTTGTTCACAAAGTCAAGACCTTCCTCGGGCTTTCCAGTGGCCATTAAAATCCAGGCCATGTTTAAATTAGCGTCCGGGTCGTTGGCATCAAAGGTAAGTGCGAGCTGGGCATGGGAAAGAGAGTCTTCGTATTGACGCCGAAACATCGCCATTTTGCTTGCCACCAGGTGAGAAGTGGAATTCGGATTGCGCATGGCTAAATTTAAATATTTCCGTGCAGTGACCCTGTAATGATTGTGCCATTCGAAAAGGTCCCGCCATTTAAACCGAAGTGAAGTACTTAGATACGCCCACGCTAAAGCGGCGTGCGCCCGACTGTACGCAGGGTCTAACTCGATGGCTTCCGTAAATGAAGCGATAGCCTGGATTAAATCATCATGCGTCTGTCGATGTAAATGCTCCCACCCTTTAACAAAAGCATCGTAAGCTTTAATGTTTGTTGTTTCTTTTTTGGCCAGTCGATTCTGCTCTTTAACTGTCAATTTAACCTCCAGGATTGCTGCAATTTCCTTCGTGATCCTATCCTGCAGATCAAAGATGTTTTCCATGACAGCATCGTAGCTTTCCGCCCAAAGATGGTGATCTGTGGCGCCATCAATGAGCTGAGCTCTGATTCGCACACGGTCACCGGCCCTTTGGATGCTGCCTTCGAGCACGTATTTTACATTTAGCTCCTCGGCAACTTGCTGCACCTTCGCCGGTTTTCCTTTATAAGTAAAGGATGAATTACGGGAGATGACCCTTAGGCCCGATATTTTAGAAAGATCCGTTATTAGCTCATCGGTCATACCGTCAGCAAAATACTCCTGCTTGGGGTCATCGCTCAAATTGCTAAAGGGCAGCACAGCAATGGAAGGATTATCAGCTACTTCAGAGGCCATCTCTTTTACCTCGGCAGGCTCGGTTGCCGGGCGACGCAAATAAAACTGCCATATTCCCACAGCAACTGCCAATAAAAGCACCGCCACCGCTCCAACCAGAATCGGCGTTCGCCGTGTTGGTGAAGATTTTTCAACTACGGGCTTTCCTGAAACCGTCACTCTGGGATCCATCAGAACCCGATAGGCACCTACTGGTTTAGTAATATTTTTTACCATCTGATCGCCAATAAAATCATATCCATAAGGTAATTTACTTTCGATGTGATCAAAAGCGGTCTTGGAGATGCAGATGCCTCCCGGCTCAGACAAACCTTCCAGTCTTGCAGCGATGTTAACACCATCACCATATATTCGCTCTTCTTCCTGAATGACATCACCCAGATTGATACCGATTCTGAACCGCATCTTTCTGTTTTCCGGCAGTTGATCGTTACGGGCTTTTATCTCTTTTTGAACGGCCACCGCACACTGCACCGCATCGACCACGCTGACAAACTCAGCCAGCAAGTTGTCACCCGGAGAATCCAACACCTGGCCATTGTGTTGCTGGATAAGGGCATTGAGAACTTCTCGGTAGGCTGTCAGGGTACGGACAGTGGCTTCTTCATCATCGCCCATAAGACGACTATAGCCTTCAACATCGGCACTGAGGATAGCGGTGAGTTTACGTTTAAAACCTTCATCTGCCATAATGGCACCTCCCCCATATAGGTTTCAAACAAATGAACTCATAATGTGGAATTTCGTAGGAACGTAAAATCCAGGTCAGAAAGAGGCTTCGATTCTGAAAATGGCGTACCGATTCAGGTCATGTGGAATAGGAACATCGGAAATCGTTATCGATTTTATAACCAAATAGTTAAATTTTAGTCAATAAAATATAGATTATTACAGGTGGTGATATATTGAAAATACCACAACCTGAGCCATTTTACAGGTATGAAAAAAATATCAAAAAGACAGATCTAATTCATAAGGTGCCTTATTGCCCCCAAATTAATATTTAGAGCAAATTTTTAAGTACATTAAATTTTTATATGTTTGAGCACGATTGTTAAAACCTGTCTGCCCCTCAATCGGTTAATTCTGACAACATGTAACAGTAATTACCCAAGAATCCCGCCAAGCGGTGATCACATAAGATCACATATCAGTATAAAACATCGATTTGATAGCAGACAAAAGTTAAAAGATGCTTATTGTACAATTTCTATTCTTTATTTTATCAACTATTGGATAACAGGAGATCGTCATGACGAACCACAAGCTGTTTGAACCATTGCAGTTGGGAGACCTAAAGCTTAAAAACAGAATCGTAATGGCACCCATGACCAGGGGACGTGCAGGTGCGGAGCGCATTGCGAATGCGCTGATGGCCGAATACTATTTCCAACGGGCTTCAGCCGGCTTGTTGATTACCGAAGCAACCGTCATTTCCGCCCAGGGCAACGGTTGGGTGGGCTCACCGGGCATTTATACCGATAAGATGGTGGAGGGCTGGCAAATCGTCACCCAGAAGCTAAAGCCCACCGGCACGCCCATCTTTTTGCAACTATGGCATTGCGGCCGGGCATCCCACAGCGACTTTCACGATGGCGCACTGCCGGTTTCAGCCTCAGCGGTAAAACTTAACGGTGATCAGATTCACACGCCGCTTGGGAAAAAAGATTACGAAACCCCACGGGCCATGACAATTGATGACATCAAGGCCACTGTGAAAGATTATCGAAAGGCTGCCCAAAATGCCAAACAAGCCGGTTTCAGCGGTGTCGAAGTTCATAGCGCCAATGGCTATCTGCTCAATCAATTTCTGGACTCAAAAACGAATTTAAGGACCGACGATTACGGCGGCAATTTAGAGAACAAGTATCGTTTTTTAAGAGAAGTGATGGCGGCTGTTCTGGCGGTATGGCCGTCAAACCGGGTGGGTATCCGTCTTTCTCCCAATGGCGTGTTCAACGATATGGGCAGTCCTGATTTTCGAGATACATTTCTCTACACCATAAAAGAGCTCAATAAATTGAATCTGGCATATGTTCACATCATGGATGGGCTTGCTTTTGGTTTTCATGAACAGGGAGAGCCGATGGCGCTGGCTGAATTTCGGGCTGAATATGACGGCATTATCATGGGCAATTGCGGTTACACCAAGGAAACAGCAGAAGAGAGGCTCTCAGCTGGCCACGCGGATCTGGCGGCCTTCGGCCGCCCTTTCATCACCAATCCGGACCTGCCTGAGCGTTTGAAGAGCAACTGGCCCCTGACGGCCTTTGACGATATGTCATTATGGTATACTCCGGGAGCTAAAGGGTATACGGATTACAAACCTTATCTGCAATAATCTGTACTTGGTTTGACAGATTTGGAATGTGAGTCAAGATTTCGATTGACAATATAGAATCACAACTAATCAGCTGCTTCTTAAATATCAAATCCTTTTACCATAACAATGCTTTTCAACGGGCGATTTTTCAGATACATGAGTTCGTGAATCCTTCACATAATTAAGAAATGGCTGTATGAATCGGTATTTTGAAACGCTTTGAATTAATTGCGATATACGATCCATATCCCCTATTCCCTCTCCAGTATGCGGTACCATTATATAATGTGGTGGCTCGCTAAAAATATAATTTATAAACCGTGTACATATTGATATGCATTCTCTACATTTTCATCATTTTAGGAGAAGGCACGAAACCTAAAATAAATCGAGACTAAAAAAAATGTGTATAAGCCCTAGCTAATTTATAGTCAGCATTAGCTACATTGTTGGTGTATGGAGTTGATTTTATAATATCCAACTTAAATTTGAGAAAATGAGCACAACCTCTTGACTTTGAAAAACGGATTCCTTAGGATCCTCAGAATATTAGCAATAATTCACTTCTTGTCCGAAATCTACAATCTAAAACTTGATCAATTCAATAGGATAACCCACGAAAGATCAAGGAAGTCAAAAACCCCACAAAGCAGATATTGGAATATCTCGCCGGACTTTTTTAAAAAGGGCTGGGGGCGTTGTGGTCTTGATCGGCGTTGCTGGTTGTGACTCCGGTGAGAGGTTGGAGTCCCTTGTAATGTTGGAGGATGGAAAGTCCGGGATCCCCGTATCCGAGGGATATCTGCTGGTCGACACAAAAAAATGTCAAGGCTGTATGTCTTGCATGCTTGCTTGTTCTCTGGTCCATGATGGAGAAGAGAATTTGTCACTGGCCAGGATACAGATAATCCAGAACCCGTTTGGAAAATTTCCGGATGATTTGACTTTAGAGCAGTGCAGACAATGCGTTGATCCCGCCTGCTTGGAAGCCTGCCTCGAGGAAGCGCTGACGGTCGATGTCGAGCATGGGAACGTCAGAAGAATCTACGCTGAAAAATAAATCGGCTGCATGCAATGCGTGGAGGCCTGCCCCTACGAGCCCAGCCGGGCTGTCTGGAATTTTCAGGAGGCCCGCGCTCAAAAATGCGACCTTTGCGCTGATACCCCGCACTGGAACCGAGAAGGGGGACCGGCCGGTTTGCAAGCCTGTGTCGAAATATGTCCACTGGGCGCCATTAAGTTCACGAAAAAGATACCCGTTCAGGAAGGGGACGAGGGATACCACGTCAATCTCAGAGGAGATGGCTGGGAGAATCTCGGATACTCGAGACGTTGAAACGTCCAGCGTTGACCATAATCTATAACTGGGAGCCACATCGCCCGTGCCTTGCTCCTCGCAAGGACGGAAGAACTCAAGACTTTCGAGTTACTATGAGACCAATATTATGAATGGATATACAGGTAAAATACTGAGGCTGAATCTTACCGCCGGAAAGATTTCTATTATCAATACCGAAAAATATCAACAATGGGGCGGGGGGCATGGAATGGGTTCGGCCATTTTTTGGGATCTGGTAAAGAACAAGGCCATCAGTGGATTCGAGCCCGCAAACATCGTAACGATTATGACGTCTCCCTTATCCGGAACCCTGGTCCCTGGTGCCTCCGCACGAACGGAGGTGCAAGGAATCGGAGTGCAGTCTTTCCCCGTTGAATGGTTTACCCGGAGCAATTTCGGGGGCAGATTTGCTCCCATGCTAAAATACGCGGGCTGGGACGGCATCGTTGTCGAGGGAAAAGCGGACAAACCGGTCTGGATCGATATCAGAAACGACAAGGTCCGGATTAAAGACGCCGGGCATCTGTGGGGTTTGGATACCTGGCAGACCCAGGAGAAGATATGGGCTGAAGTGATGGAAGGCCAGGCCTTTGGCGACTGGATGAAAGTCGGCGGAAAGGATTCCGAGGCCAGAACGACCCAAAAACCGGCCGTTCTCACCATCGGACCGGCAGGAGAGAACCTGGGACGGATCGCCTGTCTTATTCACGACGTAGCCAACGCTTCGGGCCAAGGGGGATTCGGTGGTGTGTGGGGATCGAAAAACCTCAAAGCTATCAGCGTTATCGGAACGGGCAGCGTCAAGGTCTCGGATCCGAACGCCTTGATGGAATCCCGTATCTGGGCGAACAAGGAATACGCTTTCAATGTCGATCATCAACGCGGCAAGGAAAGGCCGCTTATTTATCTCTGGAAAGGCGACAAAAACGCCCGCATTCACGCATGTGTGGGCTGCCATGCCGGTTGCCAGGAAAGGAATTCATCCGGGATGGGGACCGATTCGACCTGCGCCGAAACGGTTTTCTACACCTGGGCCGACAAAAGGAAACACTGGAGGCAGACGAATGCGTCTTACATCGCAACGGATTTGCTACAGAAACAGGGTGTCAATGCCTATGAAGCTTTGCGCGGTCTGCCTTATATTTTAGCGCTGGCTAAAAAGGGCGTGCTGGGCCCTGGTAGGAAAATCGACAGCGACCTTGATTTTAGCAGGTTGGGTACAGTTGAATTTGCCGAGAAGTTCGTAGGAATGATCAGCAATCGAGAAGGCATCGGCGACGACATGGCCGAGGGATTTTACCGTGCAGCTCAAAGATGGGGGCGGTTGGAGCAGGATCTGAAAACCGGTTTGCTTTTGTACCCGTACTGGGGACTACCCGAACATGGTTACGATCCCAGAAGTCAGGTCTGCTGGGGATACAGCACGATCCTGGGCGATCGGGACTGCAACGAACACGAATTTACGTTACTATTTTGGTACGCCAAGTCTTTCAAAGATCACGGAAAAAAGGTTCCGGTACCCGCCGAATCATTTGTGAACGCCTTTAGCAGCAAGCTGTTTCCTTTCCAAGGAGACCCGTTGATGCTCGATTACAGTGATGAGAACATCTACTCGGATCATATGATCAAACTGGTAGCCTGGCAGAGACGCTATACCCGATTCTGGAAACAATCCGTGCTATATTGTGATCACAAATGGCCGCAATTTGTTTGTGGTCGAACAAAGGATTATCTGGGGTGCACAGGCGAAGGAGAACAACGATTCTTCAACGATGTGACGGGTAACAATTATAGCTTTGTCGACGGTATGGAAATGGGAAGAAAAATATGGAATCTCGACAACGCCATCTGGACTCTGCAGGGTCGTCACCGGGACATGGTGCATTTTTCCGACTATATTTACAACGTTAAAGAACCAAGTCCTTTTAATCATCGTTCCTATTATCTGCCCGGCCGAAAAAACGGGAAATGGGATTGGCTTTTGGTCAGCTACCGGTGTCACGATCGCGATAAATTCGACGATTTCAAAACCCGGTATTATAATTTCGAGGGTTGGGATCCCAACACGGGATGGCCGAAGCGGAACACCCTCCAATCGCTTGAATTGTCATACGTAGCCGATGAACTGGAAGCCCACGGCAGGCTGGGAAGCTAACCGAATTCAATCCACAATCTTAAAATTCTTGTGATATCCATTTCATATATGAAAAATTGCCAAAGTTCATGTATCAATATATCACCAATTGACTTTTCTATAATACCCACACCATAAATTACCACTCTGTAGTATAATACTCCAGTATTATTGACAATAATTACAACTTCTATTATTCAATATAGATTCTAATTTTAAAAGACCGAAAATAACAGAACATACTTTATTCACCGGCAATCATTTTTTCGGATTGCCCAAACATATCCGAAAAATGCTATGAGCCATTTCTATTCTCAAGGCCGTTAGAGGATTTTTGATGACCATAAAGCCAACGTATGAAGAACTTGAAGAATTGCTGGAAAAACGAACAAATGAAGCAGCAAAAACAAACGAACTATTCTTACAAAGAGAAAATGAATACAAACAGTCAAAAAAGCTGATGGAATATCAGCGGAATCTATCCGTTTCGATCGCTTCAACTAGTGATTTAACAAAGGGATTACACATAAGTCTTCAGATCAGCATACAAATGTCTGGTATGGATTGTGGTGGAATTTATCTTTTTGATAAACGAAACGAAGATTTAAATCTAATAGTCCACCAAGGATTATCTGAGGAATTTGTCCAAGCCGTTTCTCACTATGACAAAAACTCAGATAATTCATTATATGTAAAGAAGGGTAAACCAGCCTATATCTCACACAAAGATTTGGAGGTTTCGTTGACTCCGGAGGAACAACGTGAGGGAATCCGAGCCTTCATGACTTTGCCGTTGTTAGACGAAGGAAAAGTAGTAGGGTGTATGAACCTTGCTTCCCACAGTGTGGAGGACATACCTTTACCAGTTCGAATTGCTATCGAGGCGGTAGTTGCTCAAATTGGAGGTGCCATTGGCCGGTTAAAAACAAGGGATGCACTTCAAGAGAGTGTAGAGCATCTCGAATCGCTAATGGAGAGTGCAACAAATTTTGCCATCTACCGGTTAGTTAGTGATGGAAAAAGTCCCCATAAGCTCAGGATTAAATTTATAAGTCCTTCAGCTAAAACGATATTGGGTATTCCAGAGCCGATGAAATTTGAGACATGGTTTGAAAATGCGCACCCCGATGACGTGAAAAGATTATCTGAAGCTAACCAACGAGCATTCAAAACCAACCGTTTCAATGAGGAATATAGAACGTATCACAAAGATAGAGGTGAATGGCGCTGGATTCATGGAATTTCAACCGGAGGTAAGAACGAAAAAGGTTGGAACAGATACGTTAACGGAATATTAATTGATATTACCAAACGTAAACGATCTGAAGAGGCTTTAAAATTAAAAGACAAAGAGCTGGAATCCAAAGCACGTGATCTGGAAGAGCTTAATGCCGCCCTCAAGGTCTTGTTAAAAAAAATAGAGGAAGAAAAAAATGAACTTGAAGACAATATACTTTCAAACGTAAAATCCTTAATTAAACCTTATCTTGAAAAACTTCAAAATGGTGGCCTTAGTGAAAGACAAAAAGCCTATCTGGAAATAATTCAAACGAATTTAAATAATATCGTCTCCCCCTTCGCCCGGAATTTTTCGTCAAGTTATTACCGTTTAACCCCTCAGGAAATTAAAATCGCAAACCAAATCAAACAGGGCAATACAAGCAAAGAAATTGCCACAATAATGAATCTTTCTCCGAAAACGATCGAGTTCCACAGAAGAAACATTCGTAAAAAACTGGGATTAAATAGAACCAAGGAAAATCTCAGAACCCGCCTTTCATTTCTTAAGTAACCCTGGTTTTTACCTAGTGTTTTATACTTGATCTACTATGGTTTACAATAATTCTGTTATATGTAAAATTAGAAACTAGGTTTGCACCTCAATGCAACCTTCCAATCATTGCCCCTGAAGTAAGGTTTGGTTGCCTTTTCTGCTTCAGGGGCATCCCCATGCCAAAAGGCAATATGGTCGTTTAAATCAAATGACGATAACATTCTGATGGTGGGGACAGGATGTAAATCGTCTTGATAAAGATACGACATAAAACCCTTGATCGCTATTTCAATATCCCCCCAAAGTTACTTGGCTAAGCCAATGGCCGATAGCTTATTCTACTCGTCTAAAAGGTATCTGGTTTCCAGAGCTCAAGTTGTCTGAAAACGACAGCGATCCCTGATTCTTCTAATTGAAATTGCATCCGGCCCTAATAGCAAGGTCATGTTAGTGGATTAAATCTCAATCAAATCCAATAACAGAAAAGGAGGATTAAAATGGGAGGAAAAATTTTTATCATTACAGCGTTGTTAATGGTGGCCATTTTAATGGGAGCGGTCTCGGCAACCGCACAGGGAACGGGTAACGAACAATTAAGGAAATACTATAACGAATTTATTTCTAAATGTATCTCCAAAAACCACTCTAAAGCAGGCCTGCAAAGCTCAAAATCTGCGAACTTGCGAAGTTGTGGAACCCTTTCCAAACAAAAGGTTGTTTTTTTAACGAATAACCAGAACATGCTTGTCAATGAAATGATTAAAAATCAGATTGGCACAAAACCCTACAAAATAGAATACTATTTGAATAAAAGATTCCATCAAATATATCATTGATG
Organism: Desulfobacterales bacterium; assembly: GCA_030066985.1. Lineage (NCBI taxonomy): Bacteria > Pseudomonadati > Thermodesulfobacteriota > Desulfobacteria > Desulfobacterales > Desulfobacterales bacterium. The sequence continues at coordinate 3,963 of JASJAN010000007.1, read as the reverse complement.
AAGGTTGTTGCCTAAAGCATCAGATGGCTGCTTGAAGCATTCTAATAATTGTTCACCAATTTGTTTTGGGAGCCCTTGAGACCCATTCATTTGCCAAGGGTTGGTTTATTCCTCCTTTTCGCAAGGGCTCCCTTCCTTTGATACCTACAACAACTATGTAAGTATCATCCCCCTAAAAACCTTGATATTCGATATGTATCTGTAAAATCGCTAAAGTGCATGTATTCTCAATATACTGTAATTAGTTGGTGTATGGTTTTCTGACAAATTTTAATATAAATCTATTGATTTTTCATTATTTTTTCTTTTATATTCAACAACAAACATCTGAGGGTTAAATAACAAGGCTTAAGCATCTGTTGGGGGGAGACAGTATGCAATGTGTCTTAATTAAATAGCCAAGTAGCCTATTAGGGGACTTGGCTATTTTTTGTTTGTCGAGCAACGGATAACCATTTGGAGGCTGTCTTGGGCTGAAATCAAGACCCCATTTCTCAGATTGAGAGGTGTTTTTTGGAACTGAAAATGAACAAAAACAAATGCTACGCGTATACAAGGGAAAAAATTCGTTGTGAAAATTATGCAACGAATGATTCGGATTTTTGCGATTACCATAAAAAGTTATTTAAGGATTTTCCTCCTGTTAAAATCTTTGCATTGATGTGTCCTTATTGCGATAAGCCTGTAGAAAGAAATGCTGAATTTTGCAGCTTATGCAAAAACTTTTTTTTAATATGCCCATATTGCGATACACCTTTAAGAAAAGATGATAAATTTTGTAGATTCTGCAAAGAAGCCCTCACTACTGCCATAAATAAACCCGATAATCAAATTTATTTTGATAAGCTTGTTAACATTTTTAATGATACGTTTGTTGACATTCGTAATAGATATTCTGCAAAACGTATAAACATTGGTCATGGATTCCTTTTGCTACTAATCTTCTCATTCATGGCAAGCATATTTATTTTTTATATAATAGATATTTATTTAAATTCTACTCAATAGCCTATAGAGAGAAAACAGGCAGGGCCTAAGCGACTCTGACCTTCAAACTGTCAGTACGTCTTGTTGTGTCATATTAGCATATCTGCAATTTTAGCAAAATACAGATTATCTCAATGAATCTGCAATAGGCCAGTATTTCATTTTAAAAAGTTATACGAATCTATTTGATTAGCTTTTTGTAAGATTCGTTATGGTTGTCTCAATGGAAGGACAATTGAATCTGTTTTTTCTTGCCTTGAAAAGCTAGCGGCATTTTTCGATGCATTTTTTAGGGAGGCATATTCGCCGATTCGAACAGTATGCCATAATCGGCCTTTTGAATCATTGAGCATTACGATTCTAGCTAGATACCCTTTCTTTTTTAACATGCGTGTAGTGTTAATGGCATTTTCTTTAATGCGAAATGCACCTACTTGAACAAAATAACCTGCTTTAGCCGACTTAAGCTCGTTAACTCGAGGTTTCAATTCCAATTCATTTTGTCTATCAAAGTTATACAATTGTTGATCATTGCTAAGTTGCTTCATTGCGAGAGTATTCAATTGTTCCGATGGTTGGATGTTTCTCTTATCATAAAGAATTTCCTTATCCATATCGGGTGAGTAGTATTCTTTTTGAAAATCGGCAGACTTAGGGGCATCCGGCTTAAGTGGTAAAATCCCCTGATACCAAAGAGCAAATGTTAGTGCTAAAGCAACTAAACCTACTGATAATACACTATTCCACAAAAAAGAATCAAAGAGCCTTGAAATAAAAATATTGGTGCTCCAATAATTGCGCTGTTTTAGGTAGAAGCTTTTTGTCGTGCTGTGAATAAATAAATAGAACTTCGCCCCTGCTTTCCTAAAACTACCGAAAACCCTTTGCTTATTTATATCGGGAAAGGTTCTTTGTTGGTCAAACAACTTCCAAGTTGAAAATCGGCTGAAGAAATTATCAAACAGACCCATTGTCTGTTCAGCTTTCCGAGGAATCTTTCCATAATTAATTTTTTGTTCCCTCATTAGAAGATTTAGCTCTTTACAACAGTTCTCTATGACTACCGGATCAACAGTCCTCAATTTCAGTTCATTTGCAAAATTTAATGCGCAATCACAAATCTTATTTATTTCTCGGGGAATTCCTTGGGAGTGCAAAAAAATATTCTGAATGGTTTCCTGGGGAAAAATACTATTTTTTATACCGGCGGTCCCAAGCATATAGTCAATATAGCTGTTGGTCTCACTTTTGTTTAATGGCTCAAGACGGCATATAATTATGGAACTGTTTGTCGGTTTAAATTGTTCATTTGGGCTAAATGGTATTCTTTCACATGAAATAAGAATCTTTATAATTTTCTGATGCTGAATCGTTATGTTTGATAAAAATGACAATTCTTTAATAAGGTTGTCGTTTATTTCAGTAAGACCATTTAATATGAGTAAGATTTTTTTATTTTCAGCATGAACGCTGTGTAAATATTGATTGAAGCGAATGAAGAATGCACCTTTATTCTTAAAATTTTCGTTTATGCCTGCGCTGGCGGCTATCAACATGAACAAGTCTTTTTCATCCTGAAACTCATCACTTATCTCAACGCTTATAAATTCAGGTAAAAGCTCCATTTCAAGATATTTAATCAGGGTCGTTTTTCCAACTCCAGAATCCCCAGTGAGCACTATAAAATTCGCGTCACCCCAGACCGCTTTCTTTAATGCGTTAAGAGTTTTCGACTGCGATTCACCGAACCAAAAATTCTTCATTCCAACTGATTTGGAAAACGGATTGAATTTTGGATCATATGATTTTGATGACGCTTTTATTTGAGAAGTGTTATATGAGGTCTTATTTTTACGGTGGATACCTAACGCGCCGGCAACGCCTATAGTCAGTAGGATTAGGAAAGTACCCGTCGAAATTGGAACAGAATTCTGTCTATCTTGTTCCAATTTTTCTTGATGATGGGCATGTCGCAAGTTCAGCAGCTTACTGTGTATTCCGAAGAATCCGATACCGAAAAACAACAAACTGATACTTGCCACAATCGGTATGATCTTGATCTTCATTTTATTAGGAATAGAAATAGGTTATAATACTAAAGTAACACGAAAATTAATATTTTCAATGATTATATTTAATTATCTTTATATTACAGAGGTTAAATTTTTTTCAAAATAGGGGTTCATTAATAGAAGAAATACTTGGTTAATAGGATTCGAAAAGATAGCGTATTCCGAATTCATACATGATTTGGTTACTGAGGTTATACGTATTTACAGGGTTGTGACACCTTTGGTATCTCCAACAAATCAAAGGTTTTTAGGGTCATAAAATTGTTGTGATATTTGAAATATCAGAGATGATATCACATGTATGCCGTTTTGACCGGGAGTGCTGTCTTGGTGTCATCAGTCTGAAGCCCAATACCAATCAACCCATACCTCAGTGAAAAAAATTGCCATTCCCCCTTGCGTTTCTAAAACATTGCATTAATCTGTTTCGTGCCTTCTGGAATGTTTGTGCAATTTTTCTGCCTTTCTGTTAAGCCATTTAGGCTGGCAACAGCAGAAAAATTATCAACAGCATTTTGGAAGCATCAACCATTAGGGGGTGGTTCAATTTGAACCGCCCCTTTTTGTTAATATTGACATTGTATTGGTCCATCGGGTGCGTAATCGATAGGGCCGGCAGGGCAAACAATGTAACCACATCATAATATTCTGGCTCTCTACAGATGAACGGGGAATAAAATTGCCCTATTCATCTGTTCTCCTCCTTAACGTGGTAGCCCATCAATGCAGTGGGCCGCCTCGTTTCAACTCTATCAAACTTCTCAGGAGGTCAACCATGCAACAGCCTCTTCGTATCATTCCCGAAAGACGTACCGGCAAAGATAGACGTAAAATCTTTAGTCTGCACCGGTTTTTTCACAAAGGGCCTGAAAGAAGAAAGGCTTTACACGATCGAAGGTTGTTG